>JAFTYK010000029.1 GCA_017464765.1 Ruminococcus sp. | reverse complement strand
TTATATTATCTCTTGTATCTGATTCTTACTAATTTGATTAACGCACTAAGCGCGTATCTAAGCACATAGAAAGTGCGGATATAAAACTCGACATTCGCATAAGCTTTAGCTTTAGCCTCATCATCAAAATCAGGGTTTAAGCTTAGGTGGTAATTCTCGCATTTTTTAACATTATCGCAGATAACGGAAAAAGCCGAGTAAAAAACACCACAAATCTTGCCGTAGCTGAGCGCTGTGTCAGCAGCATCCTCACCTACTACACTTATGTTAACGTCGAATTTTTCAACCACTATGTTAGCGAAAATTCCTTTGAAAGTAGAAGTGAAGAGCTTCGCTAAATCACTTATCATCAAAAGCAGTCCCGAAACTCCCTTTTTTTCGCTGAGTTTTTTTAAGTAGGACGGCTTTTTCTTTTCGTCGCTCTTATCTTTGTTTTTTGCATCTTTTTTCTTTTTTGGAATTTTCTTTTTAGTTTTTTTCTTTTCTGTTTTCTTATAAGGAACTAAAGTGAAGCTAAGGAACAAAACCTTCAGCTGTAAACTAAGCTCATTTTCATAAACTGCCAAAAATCTAAGCTTCACAAAACACGTAAAAACTATTAACAGCACTAAAAATGCCACAATATACAAAGCAATCACAATGAAACCTCAAAACTATTCGGCTGTCGCCTGCTCAATAATCTCACCAACTGTAGCAGTAATTGTGTCATCGCTGTTCGCACCGCTTTTATCCTGAGCGTTCTCGGTTTCAGCATTTGTGCTATTCTCACTTTCAAAAATCGAAAGCTGAGAATCGTCCTCATTAAGTGCGTTTTCGTCAGGATTTTCCTGCTTTTGAGGAAGTGGTGGAAGCTCATCAAGTGATGAAATAGAAAAGCATCTTAAGAAGTTTTCCGTTGTGCCGTAAAGAAGCGGACGTCCCGGAAGCTCAAGTCTGCCCTTTTCTTCGATTAAATCTTTTGTAGTAAGCGAGCCGATAACACCTGAACAGTCAACACCTCTGACCTGCTCAATAAACGATTTAGTAACAGGCTGGTTGTACGCAACAACAGCAAGTACTTCCATCGCAGCCTGCGAAAGCGGAACGTTTCTTCTTAAATCCATCGCAGTTCTGATTTGCACTGCATACTCCTTTTTAGACACCATCTGATAGCTTTTATCAAGCTTGATAACAGTGATGCCTCTTTCACTTTCTTCGTAATCCTTGCACAGCTCGTCAGCAATTTTTCCTGCCTGATTTTCAGTAAGCTCCAAGGTCTGCGCAAGTCTACTTACAGGAACAGAACTTCCCGACGCAAAAAGTATTGCCTCAATCGCGGATTTATATTCTTCTCTTGTCATAGCTTACCTCTCAATCATCGAAACTTTAGCGTCTTCGCCGTTTCCGTCAATCACAACACGCTTGCCTTTCACAAGCTCGAGTACAGCAAGAAAAGTCGCAACAAGCTCGCTTTTCTCCTTACTTGCTGTGAAAAGCTCCTTGTATGTAACGGTATTTCCTCTCCACAGTCTACGCATAACGTGGATAATACGAGAGCTGACCGAAACGATTTTTCTCGAGACAATTCCTGCGAAAGCGTCCCTTGGTGGAGGAAGTCTTCTCTTTCCTCTGCCAACCGCTCCGACATACGCAAGTGCAATATCATTTGGAGCATGGATACGATTATACGTTAAATCAAACTCAACAGGCGACGGTTCCTTTGTAAAAGTATCAAAAGAAACGAGCGGAGAAAGCATCTTCGCAACACGTCGGCACTCCTGATATTCAAGCAGTTGTCCTGTGAGTTCTTTCTTGAGTTCCTGCGCCTCTTCCTCGTATTTTGGAAGGAGCATCACTGATTTGATGTAAACAAGGCGCGATGCCATCTCCAGAAACTCAGACGCAATATCCATATCTTCTTCTTTCATTTTTTCAATCTGTTCCATATACTGACAAAGCAGCTCTTCGATACAGATATCGTAAATGTCGATTTTGTTTTTTGTGATGAGGCTTAAAAGTAAATCCAGCGGACCCTCGAAAGCCTCGAATTTATATGTTAGCTTTAAGTTTTCATCAACAACGGTTTTGTCCTGAGTTTCGGGCAACAAAAGGCTGTCGATATTCTTATTTTCGTCCATTCATTACCCTCCCAAAACTAAATTGCTAAGATAAATTAAACTCCCAGTATAAGCTTGAACGGGAATGAACACACAGTGTTCACAAAGTCAAGCAGGAACGACTGCAGATACATCAGCGGAATATCAAGCACTCCAACAATGATTAACACAAACAACACAGTTGTAAAAACTCTTTCATACTGATAAAACTTGTAAACCCACTTGTCAGGTAAGAACGCAAACAAAATTTTCGAGCCGTCAAGCGGTGGAATAGGAAGCAGATTAAACACCGCGAGCGAACAGTTGATTACGATGTAGTACTGCAAAAACATTCCCACATACGAGCCGAAAGTTGTCATCAAAAACTTAGGCGCTAAAAACGCAACAGAAAAGAAAACAAATCCGCCAACCAGCGCTGCGACAACGTTAGCCACAGGACCCGCTAAAGCCACAATTCCCATGCCTACCTTAGGGTTTTTGAAATTCCTCTCGTTAATCGGAACAGGTTTCGCCCAACCAAAACCAAACAAAAGAAGACACAAAGCGCCCATGTAGTCAATATGCGACAAAGGGTTTAAGGACAAGCGTCCCCTGTATTTAATCGAAGTGTCACCAAGGAGAGACGCTACCCACGCATGCGCCCACTCGTGAAACGGCAACACCAGAAAAATAATCATTAAAATTGCAAGAATATGGATAATAATGGACATAAAGTCCCCGTTACCATGGAACAATGCAACAAGCTCACTAAACAATTTTCAAGCCTCCAAAAGTGGCAAACTACCACTTATAATTAATCACTGTATATTATACATCAATCCCCTACAAAAAACAAGTAAAAAAGAATTTTCAAAAAGGTATTGCATTTTTATTTGTTTTCTGTTATTATGGACAAGTTAACAAAGCATTTTGTAATATTCACAAGGAGGTGTGGGAAAATGGCAAAATGTGATTTCTGTGGTAAAGATGTTAAGTTCGGCATCAAGGTTTCTCACTCACACAGACGTTCAAACAGAACTTGGAAACCAAACGTTCAGCGTGTAAAGGCTATCGTTGACGGTTCTCCAAAGAGAGTACACGCTTGCACACGTTGCTTACGTTCAGGCAAAGTTACTCGCGCAATCTAATTAAGGTTTTGAGAGTTAAGCCTCCGTTTTTACGGAGGTTTTTTTCTTTATGTAAACGAAAACAGCTCCCCGAATACTGAGGAGCTGTTATTTATATCTGTTATTATTCTATTTTCGAATTATATATTACAGTTCAAAGATTAAACCCGCCAAGAAAAACTGAATTTTTGTAGCATCCATAATTGAAACAACTCCGTCGTAGTCAACATCACCGTTTTTGGAAACTAAATCCACTTTCTCTTCTTCAGGAGAAACCTCATCAAATGTAGCCTCATCTGGTGTAGCCTCGTCAGGTGAAGCTTCGCCATTGTTTTCATTACCGTCAAAGCCATCGAGGTTCGCAAGTCTCAGCTGAATAGCCGTTGCGTCCATAATGGAAACCTCGTTGTCGCCGTCCACATCGCCTAAAACTGATGGTATCTCGCCTAATGACACGAAAGCATAGCCAAAATCAGTGGCAAACTTTTCAGCGGTTGAGCCTTCATATCCGTTAATGGTCACAGAAGTCGGAATTGTTTTAGACTCCTCTGCGTTGTAAAGCTCAATTTCACAGTAAGGATTCAGTATTGTTATATCACTAAGATTATAGCAGTATGTGAAAGCTCCGCCCTTTATCTTTGCAACTGATGACGGAAGAACTATATCTTTCAGACTACCACACTCACGAAAAGCCTCTGTACCGATACTTTTTACGCTTAATGAAAGCTCTACCTTTTCAAGCGATGTGCAACCATAGAAAGTGAAATCTTCTATAGTACTAATGGATTCAGGGATAGTAATCTCCTTGAGGTTATCACACATATAAAATGCCGAAGCGCTGATGCTGGTAGTTGCTTCGCCGATTCTGATTACCATATTTTTAGGCATTTCACCCTTGTATTTGTACAGAACAGTATTGATATAAACCATACCGTCTTTTTGATTTTGAAGCCATTTTGTGCCATCAAAAGCAACATTTCCAACATAAGAAACACTTTGTGGGAAAGTGATGTCAGAAAGCGCACTGCAGTTTTGGAAAGCCCATTTTCCGATGTGTTCAACTGTGTCAGGTAATGTAAGCGAACTCAAAGCCGAGCAACCACTAAATGCACTGTTTGGAATTTTCTTGAGCTTACCTTTTATGTCCGCTTTCTTAAGATTCAGACAACTTGAAAAAGCGTTAGCACCCATATTCACCACACTCTTTGGGATAGCAAGTTCTTTCAAAGCTGTACCCGAAAATGCGTACTCGCCGATAAATCTGAGTGTTTGTGAAAGCGTTGCTTTCTCTAAGCTTTGGCATCCGTTAAAAGCTCCGTCGCATACCTCAACTACTGAATCAGGAATCACTACTGATGTAAGTGAGCTACAGCAGTAAAAAGCTTCAGCGCCTATACTTTTCAAAGAAGACGGCATGCTAACAGCTTTTAGGCTAGAGTAATTTTCAAAGGCTTTTTCAGTTATGGAAACTGTACCATCTTTTATAGTGATGTTGGTATTTGAAGGCATTTTACCCTTGTACTTGTACAACACCTTTCCCGCGTAAACCACACCATCTTTCTGATTATCGTACCACTTCGTGCCATAAAAAGCGTTCACGCCGATTTTTTTCACCGAATCAGGGACAGTTATTTCAGCTATGTCATAGATATTAGTGAAAGCATACGCTTTTATACTGCTGACCGAATGTCCGTCAATCGCATCAGGAATAGTTATTTCACTTTGTGAACCCAGATATCCTGTAATCTCTACCGTATCATCAGGCAACACTTCATACGTAAAACCATTATATGTTAATGTCTGCGCACCAAAATGAGTAACACTAAAGACACCTAATATCATCGCAATAACAATCAAAACTGATATTGTTTTTTTCATAGTCTTACCTCCCGTAAAACGTATTTCACCACGTTATAATTTTACCATTTTTGAGCTTTTCTAACTATTAGCAATTGTGATATATATAGCTTTTTATTTTATACACTTTGTCTTATTCCTCGTTAATTTCACCAAGAAAGAGCTTTCCCTTTAGTTCACTCTAAATAAAAATGGCAGAGCAAACGCCCTGCCGTAACTTAAAGCTTTCACATATTATTATAAGACGGGTTTGCAACCAATTTCTGGATAGCTGTTGCATCTAAAACAGTTCTTTCGCCATCACCATCGACGTCCGAAATGTAGCCTTCTTCACCAAGGTGTGAAACGAAATGGTCATAATAAATAGGACGCTCAATCAATGCGCAGACACGTTGAATCTTTGTCGCATCAAGTACAGTAACAAGCCTGTCTCCGTCGCTGTCACCAACAGGATAAGCACCCGCGTATTTGATGAGGTTATCTTCGAGCATATGGTATCTTTGGTAGATGTCTTTCAAGTCATACGCGCTGTAGAACTTATCCTCAGTTATGTCATAAATGCCGTATTGATAAGTGAAAATGCCATACATAGAGTCCGAATGCATTACGACGTCGCCGAGTCTGAAAGAAGCTTCTGCTTCCTGACACCAGTTGCCGTAAGCGTTGAGTATTACATAAGAATGGTCGGTATTATTATTTTCAACGTAAATCTCATTATATGTATACTCATCAAAAGCAGGGCTATATGTTTCGATGAATCGTTTGTGGATATCGGAAATGTAATCCATTTCAACGATAAAATCACTGCTTGCTATCTTATACAAATCGCCACATTTAACACCGACAACGCTGATGCCGTTGTTATGAGCGCAGTCAACGTATTCGTAATCTTTTAGCACTTCTGCGAGCAGTTTCTGGTGCAAAGATTCGTAATGAGCGTTGAGTTTTTCGATAGTACCGCTGACATCATCAATCCAGTTTTCGTAGTCATCAATCCATTTGTCGCTACCAACAAGCTCAAAGCGCACATAAACTAAATCGTCAGGACTGCTATTGAATTTCACTTCTCTTAGTTCTTTTGTGAGTTTCGGTTTGCGTATATCAATTTCATCGAAAGTAAGCAAATAATCAAGGTCGCTGTCATCAATGATTCCCTTTTCATACGCATCTTCAAGGTCATACATAAACTTGTCTGCGTAAATAACAGGAGCAGGGCGAGATGACTCTATAATATAATCGCCGACTTTAATACTAAGCATATCGTCGGTATGCGCGTAACCTGCATCAAAATGTGTTATATACTTATCCTCACCTAGTTCTATAAGATAGAGAATAAGAATCCGATTCTTATCAATTTCATCGTTATCATAGTAAACCCTGACAGCATTAAGAAAATCGTCCGTCACTTCCTCATAAAGCGCAAAAGCACTAAAAGATGCACAACTCAAAAGTATAGCAAAAGTCAGTAATAATGATAGTAATTTTTTCATATTCTCGCCTCCTAAAGCTTATTACATTTATATTTTATCAGCAGTCGTAATTCTCATCAATTATCACAACAGCTGAAATTAGAGGTGTTCTTTTGTTCACATTGTCTTATGCGTCTATGAACCCCTTCACTAATAAAATACTTCAAAGCCCCAAAAAGTTTCATTATAAAAAATTTTCTACCCCTACACACAAAAACGGCAGAGCTACATTTTTCAGTAGTCCTGCCGTTTAGTTCTTATAAAGAATATTCAGAGCTGAGATTAAATCTCAACACATTCTGCTTTAAGGTCAGCAGGAAGGTCAGCCTCTGCTGCTGAAATAAGCATTGTGATGTTAGCCTGAGCTTCTTCTGAAAGTGCATCGAGCTTCTCAACGAAAGCAGCGATACCCTCAACGCCTTCTTCACAAATCTTGAAAGTTGAATCAACGAAAATGTCAGTAACGTCGTAGTTACCAGCACAGATACCGCTGATGAAACCTAAAAGCATATTGTAGCCGTTAATTCCGTAAACGTCTGTATCGATAAGTCTTGCCTTGTGAGTTACGTCGTATGTAAGCTTAGCGCCCTTCTCAATAACAACAACGTTGCCCTGAGATTTAGCAACAGCCTCGTTAGCAAGCTGAATGAGTTTCTTTGTTTTGCCTGAGCCTTTTTTACCAATAATTAATGTTACCATAATTATATAGCCTCCTGTGTTTATAAATTAGATAGATTACTGTAATCTCTTTTCAAGTTCAGCTTTAGCGTCCTCGTAACCAGGTTTGCCAAGCAAAGCAAACATGTTCTTCTTGTAAGACTCAACACCAGGCTGGTTAAACGGATTAACACCGAGAATGTAACCAGAAATAGCACAAGCCTTCTCGAAGAAGTACACAAGGTAACCAAGCTCATATTCGCTCATCTCATTAACGTTTAGTACAACGTTAGGAACGCCACCGTCGTTGTGAGCGAGAACTGTACCCTCAAAAGCTTTTCTGTTGACAAAGTCCATTGTCTTGCCTGAAAGGAAGTTGAGGCCGTCAACATTTTCCTCGTCAGTGCCTAAAGTGATTTCCTTCTTGCACTTATCAAAGAGAACAACAGTCTCAAAAAGATTACGTCTTCCGTCCTGAATATACTGACCCATTGAGTGTAAGTCTGTTGAGAAGATTACACTTGCAGGGAAAATACCTTTGTTATCTTTACCTTCAGATTCGCCGTAGAGCTGCTTGAACCACTCGTTCATCATAGTAAACCCTGGCTCGTAAGAAACGAGAACTTCAGTCGACTTACCCTTGCGATAAAGGATGTTACGGATAGCAGCGTACTTGTAGCAATCATTTGTGAAAAGGTCAGCATTATCAAACTCATCCTGAGCAGCCTTAGCACCGCTCATTAAAGCGTCGATGTCAGCACCTGAAACAGCGATTGGAAGTAAACCTACAGCAGTTAAAACTGAGTATCTTCCGCCTACGTTGTCAGGAACTACGAATGTCTCATAGCCTTCCTTGTCAGCGAGCTGTTTAAGTGTTCCCTTTTCTTTATCCGTAGTACAGTAGATACGCTCTTTAGCGCCCTCTTTACCGTACTTTTTCTCGAGTAATTCTCTGAATACTCTGAAAGCGATAGCAGGCTCAGTAGTAGTACCAGATTTCGAAATCATATTGATTGAAACATCTTTACCCTCGCAGATTTCGAGTAACTCAGCCAAAGCAGTTGAGCTGATTGAGTTACCAGCGTAGTAAATCTGAGGAGTGTCTTTTGCTAGTGCGTTGTAGTTAGGGGATTTAATAAACTCGATAGCAGCTCTGGCGCCTAAGTATGAGCCACCGATACCTATAACTACAAAGATGTCAGTATCCTTCTTAATTTTTTCAGCAGCAGCCTTAATGCGTGCAAACTCTTCCTTATCGTAGTCAGTAGGAAGTGTGAGCCAGCCGATGAAGTCGTTGCCGAGTCCTTCTCCTGTGTGAAGTGCTTCGTGAGCAGCTTTAACCTGAGGTGCAATACCTACGTATTCCTCTTCGCTCACAAAGCCAAGTAAGTGTTTATCACTGAGTGTTGTTGGCATTAGTGATCCTCCTTTTAAAATTCCGTAAAAGAAGTATAACAAGTTATAGTTATACTGATGGTACTATTATACAATAAATTGAGTTTTTTTGCAATAGGCATAAGTCGTTCTTTAGCTATTTAAAGTAACGATTTTGAAGCTGAAATTTTGTGCAATCTGTCACTCAAAGGAGTCAATACCCCCCTTATTTACATAGTAAACAGGGCGCAAAAGAGAACATTCAGCACCGCAGAAAACGACATCTGCTCCACACTTTCTGTTGTGATTATATCAAAACTCTGCACCTTTTCTTTATCAAGTGTAAAGGTGAGCGTTCCGACTTTCTGACCTTTTTTAACAGGCGCTTTCGCAAATTCGTCAAGCTTCACGCTTTGCTCAATTTTCTTCGAGCTACCCTTTGTGACGACCATATCCGATGCCCCTCTGCACTCGATTTTCACCGTTTTTTTCATTCCGTTTTTGACTTCAATTTCAGTAAGGTCATTTTCTTGTGCATTAAACTCAAGTACCTCATAATTTGCAAAACCGTAGTCAAGTAGCTGTGCCGCATCTTTGAAACGGTCAGTTCCCGTAGTTGCTCCAAGCACAACCGCACAAAGCGACATATTATTTCTCTTAGCTGTAGCCGAGATACACGAACCCGCATCCCCTGTTGTACCGGTTTTTAGTCCTGTGATACCATCGTAGGATTTTAGAAGTTTATTTGTATTCACTATCTGTGTTTCACCACCACGCAAGGTATCAATCCAGATGGTAGTGTAGTCATAAATCTTCTCGTGTTTCATAAGTTCTACGCTCATCAGCGCAACATCGTAAGCTGTGGTGATATGCCCTTCTTCATCTAAGCCGTTACAGTTTTTGAAAACCGTGTTTTCCATACCGAGTTCTTTGGCTCTCTCGTTCATCAGTCCCACAAAATCGCTCTCGCTACCGCACAAATGCTCAGCCAAAGCCACTGCTGCATCATTAGCGGAAGCCACAGCAGTAGCTTTTATCATCTCGTCCACCGTCATCTGCTCACCCACTTCTAGCCATATATCCGACCCACCCATCGATTTCGCGTGTTCCGAAGTTGTCACAACATCGCTGTAGGAAATTGCCCCCTCTTCTATCGCTTCCATTATAAGCAGTAGCGTCATAACCTTTGTGATGGACGCACAAGCTCTTTGTTCATGCGGATTTTTCTCAAAAAGAATTTTCTTTGAGTGTGGTTCCATCAAAACCGCTGACGGTGAACTCAACTCTTCCCCGGATAACGCGTGTGTATTCACAACAAACATCGGAAAAATCAAAAACAAACTTAAGCAAAACGCAACAATTCTTTTCTTTAACATAAAAAGCACCTCTTTCATTTACTAAAAAGTATGAAAAAGGTGCTATCACTATTCATATTAAATTAATCAATCAGACAAACTGCGTGAGCAGAAATGCCTTCGCCCGACCCTGTGAAGCCTAAATGCTCCTCGGTAGTTGCCTTAACATTAACCTGAGAAACGTCAATTTTACAGGTATAAGCGATGTTCTCGCGCATATTCTCGATGAACGGCTTGAGCTTAGGCGCCTGAGCGATAACGGTAGCATCGATGTTAACTATCTTATAGCCCTTGTCCTTGAGCATTTTCACTACTTCTCTTAGTAACATCATACTGTCAGCATCTTTGAATCGCTCGTCTGTATCAGGAAAATGGTAGCCGATATCGTGCATAGCTGCAGCACCCAAAAGCGCGTCCATAATCGCGTGAAGCAGTACGTCAGCGTCGGAATGTCCGAGCAGTCCCTTTTTGTACGGAATCTGCTCACCGCCTAGAATCAGCAGTCTTTCTTCAACCAGTTTGTGTACGTCGTATCCGTGTCCTATTCTCATAAAAAAGCCTCCTTCGTATCATCATATTTCTTCAAAAGAATTCTTTTGTAGAATATTTAATATTTGTTTTTCTGTATCGTAATTCTAATTAAGAATTATACTTCTCTGTTTCTTAAAATCGCCTTTGCGAAAGTTATGTCAGTAACCGTAGTGAGCTTGATATTCTCAGCACTTCCCAAAACTATCTCAACCCTTTCAGAAAGCGCTTCCACCATCGAGCAGTCATCAGTAACAGACAATCCTTTTTCAACCGCGTTATTGATAGCTTGAAGATATAGTTCACGCTCAAAAACCTGAGGAGTCTGCACCGCTTTAAGTGTCGAGCGAACAGGAGTGCTTAAAATAGCATTCTCGTCGTCCACCACCTTGATAGTATCTGTGACAGCAGTACCTAAGGCGCAAGCCTTAACTTCATACGCACGTTCGACTACTCTTTTGATATCTTCTACTTTCACAAGCGGTCTAGCGCCATCGTGAATAGCAAAAAACTGAGCATTTTTCGAGCAAGCATCCACCCCGTTTTTGACCGATTTGTCGCGGGTGTCACCGCCTGTTGCTACTGCCTTAACTTTAGAAAACTTCTTCGCAATAGCTTTTATGCTTTCCATATCGCACTCTCTACAAACAACGACAATTTCATCAATCACGTCACAGTTTTCAAAAGCTAAAAGCGTATGTTCAATCGTAGGCTTTCCACACAAATCGATGAGCTGTTTAGATTTATCAAGCCCCATACGGGTAGAGTTCCCCGAAGCGGCGATTATTGCACTTGTAAAATATTTCATACTACACCAAAATCTTCACATACATTTTATCCGCAATACAAGTGTACTGCGGATAAGAGTAAAATTATACGTTTTCTAAAGCCTGAGAAAGGTCAGCGATGATATCCTCAACGTCCTCGATACCTACTGACAGACGAATCATATTAGGCATAATACCAGCATCAATCAACTGCTGATCGTTTAACTGACGGTGAGTAGTTGAAGCAGGGTGAAGCACACAAGTACGAGCATCAGCAACGTGTACAACGATTTTAGCAAGTTTGAGCGCCTCCATCATTTTTGCAGCTTCAGCCTTACCGCCCTTAACACCGAACGAAATTACACCGCAAGTACCGTTAGGCATATATTTTTTAGCAAGATTAAAATACTTGTTTGATTCAAGTCCCGGGAAGTTTACCCAATCAACATTTGGGTGAGTTTCTAAGAACTTTGCTACTTTCATAGCGTTTTCACAGTGGCGAGCCATTCTAAGGTGAAGTGTCTCAAGACCTAAGTTAAGCAGAAAAGCGTTCTGAGGAGCCATCTGTGTGCCTAAATCACGCATGAGGTGAACTCTCGCTTTAGCGATATAAGCCGCTTTGCCGAAATGTTCTGTGTATGTTACGCCATGGTATGTCTCGTCAGGAGTTGTAAGCATTGGATACTTGCCGTTATTCCAGTCAAAGTTACCACTGTCAACGATACAACCGCCAAGTGCTACTGCGTGGCCATCCATATATTTAGAAGTAGAATGAACAACAATATCGGCGCCGAACTCGAATGGTCTGCAGTTAACAGGAGTAGCAAATGTGTTGTCAACGATGAGCGGACATGAGTGAGCGTGAGCGCACTTAGCGTAAAGCTCCAAATCACAAACGTCAAGTGACGGGTTAGATAGAGTTTCTGTGAATACAGCTCTTGTATTTTCTTTAAAAGCATTATTAAGTTCTTCTTCAGAAGCTGCAGGGTCAACAAATGTGAATTCAATTCCCAAATCACGCAAAGTCTTGTTAAAAAGGTTGAAAGTACCGCCGTAGATAGCTGCAGCACAGATTACGTGGTCGCCTGTCTTGCAGATATTAGTGATAGAAATCAAAGACGCAGCCTGTCCGGCACTGGTGAGCATTGCTCCCACACCGCCCTCTAAAGCGGCGATTTTCTTCTCAACATTGTCTAAAGTAGGGTTAGCAAGACGTGTGTAGAAAAAGCCGTCAGCCTCTAAGTCGAAAAGCTTACCCATAGTTTCAGCGCTGTCATAAGCGAAAGTTGTACTCTGTACAATCGGTAAAACTCTAGGCTCACCGTTTTTAGGCTCATATCCTGCCTGTACGCATAGTGTATCAATATTCATAATTAACCTCCGAATAAATTCTTAATTAGTCCTGTTACATAATCAGTGCCGAAAACAGCGAGAGCTACCAAAATGATGAATGCGATAGCTGAAAGCACCTTGACAGTAGTGCGCTTAGCATCACTCATCGGCTTTTCTTCCTCGGCTTTGAGTTTAAGCTTATATTTTTCAATATCAGCTTTCACTTCTTCTAAGATAATTTCGTCAAATCTAGGCTCAACACCAGCAGAAACAATAGCGTCGTATGCCTTAGGAATAGCTGAATAAGGAACTAAAACAGCGATGTTTAAAAGCTTCGCGTCATAGCCCGTAACTATCTCGTTAGAAACTCCGCCCTTGTCAAAGCTTTTCTCAACAAACGGAATGTCCGCGTCTTTCAAAGCGCCGCTTACAATATTACGGTCAACTCCGCCGATAACCGCTAAAAGCACAGGTTCGTTGATGTCCTTTATTTCCTTGAACTTTTTATTGCAGTCAGTACAGATAGCATCTGCACCATTACAGAGTTTTTTACATTCTGCGCAGTATTTCATCTTTTCACCTTCCTGCGACTAATATTTTTCTAGTATAAATATACCACAGTTAAATATTCTTTTCAACAAAACTTTAGAAAATTAAGAAGTCGGACGAAAAAACCGCCCGACTTGATATTCATTATTCTATTTTAGAATTATATCACCTAAAAACAGGCTGAAGTTGTTCTTTTTTCAGTGCATATTCAACACACTTAGGTATAAGCTCAAAATGCGACACCAGCGAGTTCGGTTTATTTTCAGGATCGTCTTGTGAAAACGGCACAAAGAAAATGTTCTTAGTATTCAGTAGCCTTCCGATATTCTGAGCCGATGCACCCAGAGCGTCGTTAGTCGCAACGCATAGCAGTACAGGGCGTAAAACTCTCAGGTGGGATTTCACCGCCATAGTCACAGGTGTGTCAGTAATTCCAAGACATACCTTTCCTAAAGTGTTGCCTGTACACGGAGAGACTAAAATCAAATCGCACATCTTCTTAGGTCCGATTGGCTCAGCCGTGGTAATTTCATTTATAACTTTTTTCTCGGTAATTCCTTCAATTTCTTCTATAAAATCCTTAGCCTTTCCAAAGCGGGTATCTATGGTGCTAGCGTTTTTCGACATAATCGGAAGCACATCATACCCCATATCCCTGAGATTTCTCATTTCTCTAATCGCTTTAGAAAAGGTACAAAAGGAACCGCACAAAGCGTAACCTATGCAAGTTTTTGACACCCCTTATCCTCCTCAAGCATATTTGTAATTGTGTCTTTTATTGTTTCGCCCGCAGTTTTAGGCGAGGCTTTTCCGGGTAGAGAAAGTGCGTGAATAGCGAAAATATCCATTCTGCTACACGCTTCAAAATCCACTCCGCCCGGCACGGAAGCTAAATCTATGACGATAGCATTTTTGGCTATATGGGAAAGCAAATAAGAATCTAAAATCAACGCCGGTACTGTGTTGAAAATAATATCAAATGGCTTCTGCTCGCAAAGTTTTTCTGTTTTCACAGCCTTGCATCGTCTCATAGTTATCCACGAAAGGTCTGATTCCTTTCTTGCGCTGACTGTCACATCAGCATTTAAAAAGCTGAGCATCTCGCTTAGCGCTTTTCCGATTCTGCCGTATCCGCAGACTAAGACCCTTGATTTACTTATAGTACCCTCGTATTCTCTAAGGGCGATTTCGAGCGCTCCCTCAGCAGTGGAAACAGCGTTTAGTACCTGAAACTCTTCCCTTGTCGAGTAGTCAAACACCTGCTCGTTTTTCAGCTTTGGAGCCACCTCAAAAAGTCTGTCTTTCATCGAGGTGAATATCTTTTTACCACTCAAAGAGGAAAGCAATTCTTCATCAAAATACACATCTTCTTTTGAAAATGGTGCGTTAAGTTTTCCGCCCTTGATACACGGCAAAGGAAACACCAAAAGCTCGCTGTTTTTTATAGCTTCTATAGGAGAAAGTATCGTAAATTCTCCGTCAGATTTGAGTTTATCAAAACCGCCCAAAGTAACCTTTAACCCATCATTAAGAAAAGCCTTTGCACAGTAAAGCTGTCTTTTATCCCCGCCAATTATAGAAACGCTCTGATACATATATTTCACCCTCAAAAAATACTACACCATATTTTATGTATAAATTTTGAAATGGTGAAACGCTCACCTACCATAAAAAGAAAAAAGAGCAGACAGGTTTTCCCTGTCTGCCCTACACTAATTTCTATTTAATTATCAACAATCAATACCTGCGAGATGCATTTGTATCGCAGTCGCATCTAAAACAGAACGTTCTCCGTCAAAATCAAAGTCAGAAACATAATAAACTTTTGCTATATAATGAGTACCGTCATACTCTTTATTATATTGTTCACGTTGAGCATCATACCAAGGGAATTCGCCGGTTTGAGCTAAAGCACATTGTATTATTGTTGCGTCTATAATACTCACCTCATCATCCAAATCCATATCACCGCATTTGTAAACAGTGTAGTAGTGTCCAACTTCATTTCTGTGATTATCCAAAAAATCTTTTAAATAATCTGTTGCATATATCTCAGCTTCTTTGAATGTATATATTTTTTTATTTTCTACATCGTATATATACAGACCGATAGTGGGGCGAAGAATCCTAGGAGAGGATACACAATAATCTAAATATCTGTCACCAGCACAGGCATCGCTACCGCCATTCGTAGACCAGTGAACATAAACGTAATCTATTGTATTTCCATCAACAAAATGACAGTAATAATCCCATATATCAACATACTTTTCCAATATTCCGCCACTTAGCGAATAGCCGTATTCCAGACCTAATTCATCAAAGGCTTTTTGGACTTCCTCCATAACCTGAGCTTCAACGTCTGACGTTTGTGCTGATGTTTCAACATCTAGTGCAGTAGAATATATCACACAAGAAGTTAACGCTATTGACAATACTACCATAAAGCTAATCGCTCTTTTCATAAAATCAACACCTTTCTTAATAAACACTGTATGTTATAGAATAATCAACAGCATTATTGGAATTAGCTGTACCTTCCCTATAAACGCGAATAGAATAATACCCACTTTCTGTTGCTTCAAATGTTATCACCTGCTTATTATCATATAGATAATTAGATGTATAGGTAATACCGCTTGGAGTGACTACACTTAAACTTAAATTATCTAAAGCAGGGGAGTTCACATTGTTGCCAGTGTGTTCTCCGTTAACTGTATTATATTTATCCCAAGTCAAGCAAAATCTTAGTGTTTTGTTAGCGGCCCTAGTAATATTTCTACTAAATATAGCACCTGTTGAATTACTCGAAAATGAACTTGTTATGTAATTTCCTTTTGTCACAAAAGATTCGTACGCCTTTGTTAAACTCAGTCTTCCTGCTCCATACTGTCTGCTTAAAGCTATTGCATCTGAGCTAACAACTGAATACATTGGTTCGCTTTGCATACTACTTGTAATAGTAGAAGATGATAACAACAACGACTTCATCAAAGTTGGATTTGCTGCTAATATTGGGCTAGCTTGGGATAATTGTATAACTGCTGATGTAACCATTGGGGCTGCAAACAATGTACCCGAATCCGTATCAAAAGGAGTTCTTATGTCAACTCCTGGTGCCACTATATCTGGTTTATAATTTACGTTGCCTTCACTTATATAAGACGAGTTACTCGCAATAACTCCGTCATTATTACAATTACCTACAACAATCGCATTATAGGAAGTGTTAGTGGGAACACCCAACGAACCTTCATTTCCAGATGATAATATAAAATGAATATTGTGTTGAATAGCAATATGGTCGTACCATTTAGCAATATCCCCATAAGCATTAAAATAATTGAAGGTATGACCTGAAAAACTACAATTAATAGCATTTACTCCCTTATGTAAAGGTTATTTGTATAATTTAGTATAGCAATTAATTCGAAGAAAAAAACAAAATGATGTAATAAGTATATTTTTTGATATAATCAACACCTTCTCTTTCGAATTTATAATTATTATCTATTTTTTAATACCAAATAATTCACCTTGTTTTTATTTACAATTCAATCATAACAATTCTCCATCTTATTGTAAAGCAAAAATCTCTGTCGATGATATTAAATATATATTTCACCAAGCTACTGCCCAGAAAAGACAACAGAAAAAACGAGAACACACAAGCGTATCCTCGTTTTTATCTGTTATTAAATTTTAGTTACAGCCCTTGCAGCTATCCTTGCACATAAAGCTTGAACAGTCTGTACACTCAACCTTTGTCGGGTTCGGCTCGTGAGTTGAAACGTTGATGCTCTCGAGTGAACAGTAGTTTTCCTTGTCGTTGTGGAACTTACAGCTGTTTACTGTGCAGTGGATACTACGATTTGCGTAAGTGTTGTCCATAATTTCACCTTCTCTAATTTTTGGCATACGTATTCATACACCACTTTTATTATGAGTTATTTGCGTTTTATTATTCGTCACAAAATCTTTTATTTTCAATATCATATACTGAGGTGATAAAATGAAAACAGTGTTTTTAGCTATTGTTTTGTTTTTTGCGATAATAGGAATAGCGCATTTAATTTTTGAGATTTTCTACCATTTTTTCAAAATAAAAGACGACGATTCGTTTATCGTTATTATTCCGAAAAAGAATAATGAAATCGACATCGAATTCAAAGTGCGAAGCGCCATAGCAAAACTGAAAAAGCTTTTCAAAAACGGAAAAGGCGACATATTTGTTCTAAGCGATGACCTTTACGAAGCGCAAAGACAAGAGCTTGCGCTTTTACAAAAAGACTATCCGTACTTAAAGATTGTGACAAAAGAAGAGTTCAAAGAACAAGCAGGGCTGTGAGCTACAGTCCTGCTTTTATTTTTTCCTGCGCAGCGTCCAATAAATTGCTTTTTATTCTTCGATGTATATCTTTATTTTCAACAATATGGTATAGTATAAATCACTAAGTGTAAAAATCATACGAATACATTTTTCTTTATAGGAATTATTATGAGCATTAATGAAACAAACGAGCTTTACGAACTTTCCGGTCAGGTTGAGTCAATTGTTTACCGAAATGACGAGAACGGCTACACCGTTATTGAACTTGCTGGTGAAGATGAAATGATAACCGCTGTCGGCATAATGCCGATGGTGAGCGTTGGCGAGCAATTAAAGCTCTATGGTACATATAAAAACCACCCGTCCTACGGACAGCAATTTTCCGCTACTGCCTGTGAACGCAGTATGCCCGAAAACTTGGACGGCATCTTGAAATACCTTTCTAGCGGCGCGATTAAAGGCGTTGGCCCTGCCACAGCTCAAAGACTTGTCAAAGAATTCGGTGCTGACACCTTGTCCGTACTCGAAAACGACCCTGTCAGAGTCTCAAAAATCAAAGGTATTTCAATGGACAAGGCTCTCGACATAAGCTCTCAGCTTAAGCAGGTAGTGGGCATCAGAGAGCTAATGGTATATCTGCAGAGCTTCAACATAGACGCAAAATGTGCTGTCGCAATCTGGAAGTATTTCGGCAATCAGGCGATATCTTACATCGAGGAAAACCCGTTCATTTTATGCGACGAAAGACTTAACATCTCTTTCGACACAGCTGACTCTATCGCCCGCCACCAAAACCGAAGTGAAGATGACCGTTTTCGAGTCAGAGCAGCGCTTATTCACGTGCTAAATCACAACAGGTTAAACGGTCACACCTGCCTGCCTTCAAAAAAGCTTATTGAAGTCACAGCGCAAATGCTGTCTTTAGAACTTCTTTGTGTTGAAACTGCACTCGAAGAAATGGTTGAAGACGGTACTCTTGTAAGCGAGTATTTTTCTGAAAAAGAATTTATTTTTACAAATTCAATGCATAGTAGCGAGAACTACATTAGCGCAAGACTCAATATGCTCATGCGTTTTCCTGCGATGAGAATAGAAAACGCAGAAGAAAAAATCGAGCATATCGAAAAGCGCGAAAACATTTCCTATGCCGCACTTCAAAAAGAAGCTATAAAAGAAGCGCTGACAAAGGGTATGCTGATTTTAACAGGCGGTCCGGGTACTGGTAAAACCACCACTCTTAACGCTATCATCAGGCTTTTAAAAGAAAACGGCCAAAAAGTCATACTCTGCGCTCCAACAGGTAGAGCTTCCCAGCGTATGAGCGAACTGACGGGCGAAGAGGCTAAAACTATCCACCGTCTGCTTGAAGTTAACTTTGACATTGAGGACAACCCTGTCTTCAAGAAAAACGAACACAATATGCTTAACTGCGATGCCATAATTGTCGATGAAGTTTCAATGGTAGACTGCGTTCTTTTTGAGTCACTGATGCGAGCGCTACCGCTCTCGTGCAGACTGATTTTAGTCGGCGACTGCGACCAGCTCCCGTCAGTAGGTGCAGGAAATGTGCTGTCTGATTTAATAGCGTCTAATACTGTTCCTGTCGTAAAGCTTACTGAAATCTTCCGTCAGTCAATGAAAAGTCTGATTGTCACCAATGCCCACAAAATTGTAAACGGAGAAAATCCTACTTTGAATACTGTTGACAATGACTTTTTCTTTATACAAAAGTTAAATACTGAAGACATCGCCTTCACCATAGCCGATTTATGCACAAGAAGGCTAAAGAACACCTACTCTTACTCATGTTTAGACGATATCCAGATTCTCTCCCCTACTAAAAAAGGAATGCTTGGAACGTACGAACTAAACAACCGAATCCAAAGCATAATCAATCCAAAAGACAGCTCTAAACGTGAAGTAAGCGTAAACTATTACACCTTACGTGAGGGCGATAAGGTGATGCAGAATAAAAACAACTACAACATCAACTGGGTTAAGGAAAATGGTGAGTTCGGCGAAGGGATTTTCAACGGTGACATCGGTATTCTGGAAGAAGTCAACACCTCCTCCCACCTCGTCAAAGTCAGATTCGACGACAAAGTTGCTCTTTATGACCAGGACTCACTCTCGGATTTAGAACTAAGTTACGCCTGTACGGTACACAAAAGTCAGGGCAACGAATTTGAATGTGTAGTTATGCCTGTTCACAACTTCGCTCCTCAACTTATGTATAGAAATCTTCTTTACACCGCGGTCACACGAGCTAAGAAAATGCTTATTTTAGTTGGCGACCAAAACTCTTTGTTCAAAATGGTACAAAACAACAAACGAATTCTCCGTTTCTCAGGACTGAAACATTTCTTACTAAAAGGAGATTAAGATTTTGATAAAACTGGGCTATATAGCGGATTTTTTCTACAAACAAATTTATCCTAACCGATGTCTTTTCTGTCGAACTCTCATCGACGAAGACAAAGTTTTGTGCGCATCTTGTCACAAAAAGCTACCAGTTCACGGAGTGTGTCAGGGAACGAGAGGCGGTTATCGGTGCAGTGCTGCTTTTATTTATCACGGTAAACCTAAGCACGCTGTATTGAGATTCAAGTTCAAAGGCAAAACCAGTTTTGCAGAAAAATTCGCACAGCTTTTAGCCACAGACGTAAAAAGAAGCTACGAGGATATGATTTTCGACTATATCACTTACGTTCCGATGCACAAGAAAGCGAAAAAGAAACGAGGCTACAACCAAAGCGAACTTCTCGCAAAAGAACTCTCAAAAATTCTCGGTATCCCCTGTGTAGAAACCTTAACTAAAATCAAACACACCAAACCCCAACACAAACTCAAATCGAAAGAAAGACTGAAAAACCTCAAGGGGGTTTTCAAAATCACTGATAAAAATCTCATCAAAGATAAATCCATACTCATCATTGATGACATCATAACAACAGGTACAACTTTGGGAGAATGCGCTAAAACTCTGCAGAAAGCCACCCCCTCTCTTATATGTTGCGAAACAATACTGACAACCGCAAGGCTGTACTAATTTATAAGCCTTGAAAAATCTTATGATACAATGTATACTGAAAGGTAGAATGGAAACCGAAAGGTGGTATTAGAAAATGGATATTGCTTTGGACTTAGGTACCGCTAACACCAGAATACGTGTTGAAAATGACGGTCTTATCATCGACGAGCCATCCGTCATTTCTTACGATAAAACTACTAACGAAATTTTAGCTTTCGGAAGTGAAGCATATCAGATGCTAGGCAGAACATCGAACAGAATCGATGTTGTATTTCCGCTTGACTCTTCCGTTATCGCACAGTCGGGACTTGTCGAAGAGCTTGTCAACATCTTTTTGTGCGAAGTTTGTAAAAGTAAAGTCGTTATGCCGAGAGTGCTTGCTTGTATCCCCGGCGAGATAACCGAGGTGCAGAAACGTGCTATCGTCAACGCTATCTCGAGTTTCGGTGTAAGACGAGTTCTTCTTTTGGAATCCACAAAAGCCGCCGCTTTCGGTTGCGGACTGAATATTATGAGTCCACACGGCACCATGGTTGCTGATATGGGCGCTGGCTCTGCTGATATCGCTGTTATGACATTAGGTGGTGTATCCGTCGGAAAAACCATCAAAATTGCCGGCAACGAAATGGACGAAGAAATCATCAAGTACGCTCGTCGCCAGCACAATCTCGTCATAGGAAAAGCTATGGCCAAAAGCTGTAAGGAAGCTATCGGCACCGTTATGTACGAAAACGAGGAAAAAACTTTCCGCTTAAAAGGAAGAGATAGTCTCAGAGGTCTTCCGAAGTTTGTAGATGTGAAAGCATCTGAAATTATGGAAGTGATTTTTGATATAGCTAAGAACATCGCTATCGCTATTGCTGACGTGCTTGAGGACACACCTCCTGAGCTTTTGTCGGACATTCACACCGACGGCATCACTATCACAGGTGGTCTTGCTAAACTCAGGGGTATGAAACAGCTCATCGAAAATGCTACTAATATGAGAGTAAACACAGTGCATAATCCGTCCGATTGTGTTGTAAACGGACTGTACAAAGCAATTGACTACATAGACGAAGCCGAAGCACAGAAAAACAGCTTAAATCCACTGATGATGGTTTATTAATCCACATATCCAATCTTCATATACAAAGAAACTCCCCGATTTTTTCGGGGAGCTTTTTTATACAAAAATTATTTTTTCTTTTTATGTTGTATGCGATATGACACAAAAAGCATCAGCTTTTCAGGAGTGAATCTTAGCAAGAACTTTCCTATCTTCATCATCACACCTGGAATTACAATCAGCTTGCCTTTGAGTGCCTTATCAACCGCAAGTTTTGCTACGTCTTCGCTTTTGAGTCCCTTAATCACAAAGCCGACATTCGCAACATCTAAAAACTCAGTCTGAATCGGACCTGGGCAGAGAATCGAGATTTTAACCTTGCTCTTTTTCTCTCTGAGTTCCTGATAAATCGCCTCACTAAGTCTATACACATAGTTTTTAGTAGCGTAGTAAGTATTAAGCAGTGGGCCTGCCATAAACGAAGCTGAAGATGCGACGTTGAGTATAATTCCGCTGTCGCGTTTCACAAAATCGTTTAAGTAAAGCTTAGTCAGGATATGAAGAGCCGTGATATTTGTATCAATCATTTTCAGCTCTGTATCAAGGTCAGTTGATACAAACTCACCCGCTAAACCAAAGCCTGCGTTATTAATGAGCATATCAATCTCAACGCCCTTGGTTTCTTCATACACCCTGTAGCACTCATCTTTATCTGATAAGTCCGCAGTGATACACATAACATCAACGTCTTTAAGCTCTTCTTTTAGAGAAAGCAGTCGCTCGCTTCGTCTTGCGACTACTACCAAATCCCAGCCAAGTGATGCCAAGTATCTCGCCATATCTCTTCCTATTCCTGAAGATGCACCTGTAATTAAAGCTCTCAAAGTATAACCCCCACATTCCATAGATATTTTTCTAAATCGACTTTTCCGTCAATAACTTCGACTCCCTCATTTTCCAGCAGTCGTATCTGTTCATTTTTACCACCGAAAACAAACGACTGAGCAACTTTCCCCTCTCGGTTCACTACCCTGTGGCACGGAATCTTACTCCT
Source organism: Ruminococcus sp. (assembly GCA_017464765.1). Lineage (GTDB taxonomy): Bacteria > Bacillota > Clostridia > Oscillospirales > Acutalibacteraceae > Ruminococcoides. The sequence continues at coordinate 21,844 of JAFTYK010000029.1, read as the reverse complement.
ATCAGGATTGTTGTGCAGTGCATAACCCACAACTCTTGCCCATCGAGGATTTCCCGCAAGTTTTGCTACCAAGCCGTAGGTTGCCACCTTGCCTTTTGGTATCTGTGACACAACCGAGTAAATTTTATCAAATGTACTTTCCATAAAATCACCTTAGTTTATTTTCCATTAGTTTACCACAGAAAGTATAAAAATAAAAGGGAGTTTTGCACTCCCCTTTTGGCTTTTATTAAAGCTTAATCTGATTGAATTCATCGCCGAGTACATCGGCAACTTCTTTAAGATGACCTGTACGTTTGTCCTTGAGCTTATAAAACTGCAAGATACCGTATCCGGGGTAATCGTTACCCTCAACCATAACAGGACCATTAACTGAAAAAGCAATATCCCAGCCGATATATCTGCACTGAGGAAGTCTTAAATGTGCTTCTTCGCACATTCTGAAAGCTTCGTCAACACCGTTAATGTAAACGTCCTTAAACTTCTTACCTGTCATCGGGTGAGTATCGTAAACATCACCATAGTCATCGATAACATTACTGTCAATTTTACCATCAGCACCTAAACTGAAGTAAAGGTCGTTTGTACAGCCGATAACATCACTTTCGTCCTGGTTGATTCTAAGCGCATTGCTAATAACCTTAGCCTTGCCGTCCTTGTATACAGTAACGATTCGAAATGAGTTTACAACGTGAGGGTTAACCTGATTTAAGTCGTTGTGCTGAATAATTGCGTCCTCGACCAAAAGCTGATTATTCTCAACAAGCTTATTGTATAAAGCTTCGACGTCCTTTATTTCAGCCACCTTGATTTTGCTGATACCGTGACCGCCTTCACCGTTTACTTCCTTGGCGAAAACTGTAGTTTTGTCGCTCAAGAAGTTCTCAAAATCTGTCGCAGTGCTTTTTCGAAGATTAATGAAATCACGCTTTAAGTAATCCTTGAAAACCTCGTTGAAGATAAGCTTGTCCGAAAGCACAATGCTATACTGTTCATCATTCATATACTCAAGAAGTCTGTAAAAACGCTTCGCGGTAGCGAAAGTCTTTTTTTCAGAACGTGTAAGCTCAATAAAGTTACCACGGAAATAATCTGTGTAACCTGTACCCTGAGTTAAAAAGTTCCAGCCGATACTGCACAGAACATAAAACTTACTCTTTCCCGAATTCTTACTGATAATCTCGATGTGCTTGTTCATTCTGTCGTGGTTGATATCCTTGAATTTATTCAGTAACCACTTACCTACTGACATTGCCATAACAATACCCTCACTCTAAATAATTTAAATATAAATTCTTTCGTTGTTTTTGCCGATACTAACAAGTGCCTCAGCTAAGCCTAAATTAGCTCCTCTGCAGAACATTCCGAGCGTGATTTTCTTACCCAGAAGTGTAACCTCGTCAGTGATTTTCACGCTTTCGTCCACCTTAACCGCGCACATATTCATACCAATCTCACCAACAACAGGATAGAGCTTTTCCCCTATCTGAACACATCTTGAAAAATTCGCGTGTCCGATACCGTTGTTATATCCGACAGGTAAAACAGCAAGCGTTATGTCGCTTTCTGCTTTATACGATGCATTGTAGCCGACAAACTCCCCAGCCTTCACCCTTTTGAGCTGAAGTATACGGCACTTGTACTCCATTGCAGGAGAAAGCTCAATCTCTACATCTTTGATAGTTTGTGTGAGATTATACTTTTTCTGATAGTACTTGTCACGCATTTCTCTGATTTTATTCTTAATACCACCACCATAAGACTGCGGACCAACGTTGTAGCCGTAAACTAAAAGTCCCATTCTGGTAGTATTAGCCACATCAATTTTAGGGTGAGCCAAAAGCGCCACTCCGCTTCCCAGATGCACCATGGGAATTTCGCTTAAATCTATAAGCGAAGTCAGCTCTTTGAATCTACGTATCTGGTTATCATAATGAGGGTCAAAAATCCCTGCTGTCGCAAAGTGCTGATATATTCCCTGTAACTGGTGTTGTGATTCTTTTATCATCTTTTGGGCGAGGCTTATTTCTTCCTTATCGTTAAAACCCAGGCGATTAAACCCAGCATCAACCTGCAAGTGAAGATTGAAACTATGTTCGGTTTTAGCGCCAAGTACACTCTTTAAGTGTGTCATATCGCAGATTCCCAAAGTCAGATCAAGCTCTTTTGCCTCTTCAAGTCTGTCAACTGACACAGGCTCTAAATACAAAACAGGAACATCGCTGCAAATTTCTCTCAACGCTCTCGCTTCCTCAAGAGAAGATACAGCAAAATAGTTGATTCCACCATCATACAAAGCCTTAACAGCGCTCATACCGTGACCGTAAGCATCACCCTTAACAACGGCAATGTAGTTTTTGTACTCAGGATATTTCTTAATTATAGCGCTTGCGTTATTTTTAAGCTTTGTTAAATCTATCTGAACATAAGAATCCAACATAATAATTTTCTCCAATTTTCCTTAAAAGAAATTACATCAGATGTATATAAATCCTGTGAAACAACCACAGAACACACCCTACTCCATATTATATTATAATCTATCGTTACTAATTTTTCAACTACATTTATGCAGGAGCAACAGCAACAAAAGAAAGCCTGCATAAAGGCATTTCCGCAACTATACAAACAGCATAATATGCACAGTCACACAAAGCTATTTAGTATTGACATTCAATCTAAAGTTAAGTAGAATACTAATGTTAAAGACAACCATAATTTTTGCTTAAAAAAGGTGAAAAAATGAACAGAATAAAAGTGATTTTTTCTATAATCGCAGCAAAGCTCACACATTTTGTCGGGAAGTTTGTCGGAAAAGGTACCAGTAAACCCGGTCAGATTGCTCTGAAAATTCTTCCTGATGTGCTAAATTACATTAAACTACCAAAAACAATTATCGCCGTAACAGGAAGCAACGGAAAATCATCTACTGTAAATATGATTTATCATCTTCTTGAAAACAACGGCCTTTCGATTGCTTGTAACAACAAAGGTTCCAATCAGCTCGAAGGTGTCACAACGACCGTGCTGACAAACGCTACCTTATCCGGTAAGCTTAAGCATGATGTTCTTTTGATTGAATGTGACGAGAGATATACTAAATTCATTTTTAAATATATCAAGCCTACCTACTGCGTAGTTACTAACCTGTATCGCGATCAGCTCACCAGAAACGGACACGCAGAAGAAGTTTTCGATGTTATCAGAGAACACATACCTTCAAGCACTCATCTGGTGCTAAATACTGACGATATTCTCGTTTCCCTTCTGTCTGAAAAGACAGAGAAAGCATCGTGGTATGGAATTTCTGCGCCGAACACTCAGACACGCGTAGGCAACGTCTACAACGACGCTGTACTCTGCCCTTCTTGTAAGTCCAAAATGACCTTAGAGGGCAACGATTATTCCTGCGACTCTTGCGGTTTCCACCGCCACGACCCTGATTGCGCGGTCACTTCATTAAGTCTTAAAGATAAAAAGATAACAATCGATGGTCAGTATGATATTTCTCTGATGACAGGTTCTCTGTTTTCTTTTTACAATACTCTGGCAGCGTTCACTGTTTCAAAGCTACTTAACTTTGACAGCGAGAAAACAGCTTCTCTGCTCAGTAACTATGAACTAGAAAACGGCAGACTGACCCGATTTTGTGTTAACAACCGAGAGGGAACTCTTTTAATCGCCAAACACGAAAACAGCACGGCATATAATCAGTGCTTCCAACTTGTCACTTCAAGTGAAGGCAGTTGTGACGTTATGATAGTTGTAGACCAAATCAGCCGAAAGTATTTCACAGGTGACACTTCGTGGCTGTGGGATATAGACTTCAATTTACTATGTGATAAAAACGTCAACCAGCTGATTCTCGCAGGAAAATATGTCAACGACCTTATAGTGCGCCTGAGCTTTAGTGACTTCCCTCAGGAAAAAATCAGCCATTTTGAGGACATCAACAGCGCTATAGAATCTATGGATAACGAAGCACAAGAACCTGTTTTTGTTATAACATGTTTTTCTGACCAGATGAAAGTTCTGAATAATCCTTGTGTAAAAAAGGTGAAATAATGAGAATACTGCATTTATACCATGATATTTTGAATCTTTACGGCGACTATGCTAACGTAGAAGCTATTAAAAGACTCGCTCAAGCAAACGAAGTTTCCTGTACTGTTGATAAAATCAGCTTAGGCGAAGACGCTGATTTCAGTCAATATGATTTTATTTTTATGGGTTCTTCAACAGAAAAAAACCAAAAGGTAGCTTTGGAAGATTTCAGAAGATTTTCCGACCAACTGAAAAATTACGTAGACAGCGGCAAGGTTGCGTTGTTTACAGGTAACGCCTTCGAAATTCTTGGAAAAACGATTAAAGACAATACCAAGGTTCACAATGGATTAGGACTACTCGATTTTGATGTAGTCGAAGGTGATCGCGTTTCTGAGGATATTATCGTTAAAGCTGATGACCTTAGCCTTCCGCTTGTGGGCTACAGAAACAAGCGCGGAGTTATAAGCTCGGTTGAGTCTCCTTTGTTTGAAGTCTTGTATCAGAACAGTCAGAAAGATATTATTAAGACCGAAGGTGTTCGATATAAAAACTTGTTCTGCACACATCTCATCGGTCCTGTTTTAGTTAAGAATCCTCATTTTCTTTTGTATATCTCTGAGCTTATTCTCAACAAAGAGCTTTCAGATGATTCACTGAAATACAACCAGCTAAGCTACGAAGTAACTTTTAATGAACTGAATAAAAGAGCAAATCTTTCAGATGATATAAAAAGCTAATCCGCTTAAACTTTTGCAACAAATTAAGGCTTCCCGTAAAAATATTACGGGAAGCCTTTCTTGTTAACATCTATTATCTTTTGCCCAGACGTGTCAGCTCAAATCTTACGTCACAACTCTCTGCCACAGATTTAGAGTGGCTGACAAGTATAACACATTTTCCTTGTTTTGAAAGCTCTTTGAAGATATCCATAATCTCTTTTTGAGTTTCTTCGTCGAGGTTTCCTGTCGGCTCATCAGCTAAGATAATCTGAGCATCATACGAAAGCGCACGTGCAATAGCGACACGCTGTTGCTGACCGCCTGAGAGTTTCAGTACTCTACGGTTAGCCTCATCTTCGTCAAGACCAACTGATTTCAAAAGCTCAAGTGCTTTATTCTTTTTGTCTCTTACGCTACCTTTCACAGATGCTATATCCATAGACAGCACAACATTTTCAAGTGCGGTGAATTTTGTAATCAGGTTAAAGCTTTGAAAAATAACCCCTATATACTTACTGCGATACTCATATTTATTTATACTTTTGATATCCTCACCATTATATAAAATTTCTCCGCCCGTAGGAGAAGCAAGACCCGACAAAATCGAGAGCAACGTTGTTTTTCCTGCTCCTGATTTTCCGACAATGCAGTAGGTTTTACCTTCCTCAAAATCCAACGTAACACCTTTTAAGACAGGAGTTTTTCCATAGGAAAAGTCAATGTTTCTAAGTGATAATAAAGCCAATCTAACCCCTCCTTAATCCCTGTTTGAAAGAATCTTCAGCGGTTCGTAGCGCATTACAAAAAGCGCAGACACCACACCCGAAACAAGTGTCAGACCAAGCGCTATAAGTAGCATCTGCAGTACTACCGTAAAACTCATCGCACTATTAACCTCTGTGACGTAATTTCTCATCGCCTGAGTACCAGGGAAACCTCCCATCAACGAGCCGCTGTCAGGCATTTTATCACCCATACCATCAGGTGCAATTTCACCCATATTAGGAGGTGTCATACCACCCATATTGCTTTCTCTGCCAAAATTCTCTTTTATCTGTTGAGACTGCATTGTTGATGCTGAGTTCTGGTTTTCGAGCAAAGCATTTGTGACAGGCACCGCCGATATACCACCGACAATAACTCCGATGATAACCGCACATATAGTAACGATAAAAATCTCAGCAATAAACTGAAGTGCTACCTTGCCTTTTTTCATTCCCATAGCAGTAAGTACTCCGATTTCGTACTTACGCTCTCTTACGTTAAATATATTAAGTACAATCAAGATAACTGCACCGATCAAAAGAATTACAACGAGAAAATATCCAGCCGTTGTGCTTAAAGTCTCAAGTGGTACAAGACTATTCTCGAAGGCTGTAATATCAGAAGAAGAAACAGTATATTTTTCGTCAAGTCCAAGCGTGTAAACTTCTTCTTCAAATATTTCATAATCTTTTACATCAGCAAAAGTGTATGTAGCATTTAGAGTGTTTTTCAAAGAAAGAGAAGTATCATCTGAATTCTTCTCTTCGCTTTTCTTAGCAATACTATCTAAAGCGCTATAGCTTAAATAAATCTCATTTGCAGGGTCACTCATAGTAAAACCAAAACGTGAACTCATATCACCCTGTGATGACGCTTTTTTGTAAATGCCAACGACACTCAGAGAGTATGTTTCTTCCTCATTTTGCGGATTAGAAAGTATAATTTCATCACCAACTGACAGTTCGTTATAAGTAGCAAGTTCAGAAGAAATGATACACTCCAATTTTTCTGTACCCTCAGTAAAAACTTTTCCCTCTACAATAGAGGTTGTTCCATCTGAAAAATCTGTCATAGCGATATCTGATCAATAGCCAATAGCAGTGAAGTCGCCCATATTCATTGAACCCATACCGCCTCTACCGCCAAAGCCACCCATATTATCCATACCGCCCATTCCATTTGGAATAGACTGCATACCAGCATTTTGAGTTTCTGTTTGGGTATTCTCAGTATCAGCACCCTCATCGCTTGAGCTATTGCTAACAGCCTCGAAATTGTCACTACCATTAAAGTAGGTGGTAGTTGTGTAGTAAAAATCCTTTACAGTAGAAGCTTTAGCATACGTTTCATATTCGTCAAGTGAAAGCGTTTGCATTTCGCCCATCATATCACGGAAAGAATCGCGGTCAAACTCGCCGTCGGGTTTTTGAGGAGGCTCGCCATTTTCGCCTCTGTTCATACCACCCATTTCTTCCATCATCGCCTGCCTATCTACTGACAGCGTAGCCGTAATAGAAAGACCACTCATAGTCTCTTCTCGTGCGTTTTCGCTAGCCTGTCGAATAGAAAGTCCGATACAAGAAGAAAGTGCAATAACAAACACGATGATCCCTATCAGCACATTTCGGCCTTTAGAACGACTGATACATCGCAAAGCATTTTTTAAAATATACAACAAAATCACTTCCGTAATTAAAATTACTTATGAATATACATTCTCGACTGTTCTTCTTCGCCGTCGCCTAAAGCATAGCAGAAAAATTCCCAACCGTAACGCTCGTAAAAGCCAGTGTGGTCAGTGAGAAGATAAAGCGGAGATACAGAAAAAGATTTCATATCTTCGACTACGTAGTTTAAAAGCTCTCCTGCTATTCCCTGTTTTCTGTACTCTTCTTCAACATAAACAGCACAAACGTTAGGCGCTAAATCAGGTCGGTTATGAAAATCGTTTTCGATAACACCCAAACCGCCAACGATTTTTTCACCATCAAGTGCAACATACCACTGTGGCACAGCTCCCTCGTTTTTTATGCAGTCATTCATGCTATCAAGATACGCTTCTTTAGGTATCCCCCATTTTTGATTAAACCATGTAGCACATTTTTCTACCAGATGTGCATTTTCTCTTATTTTAATAATCTTATAATCCATAATTCACCTATACCTTTTTAAATCTTAACTCATACAAGTGCAGAGTTATTTTTAATTTTCGTTAATCAGCCAAGCATATATTCTGATTTCTTTTGTTTACGGCCTCTGTATTATTAATTAAGAATTGTTTATAATCTTCAGGAAATACAGGTAATTGATTCGCAAACCATTTAATTTCGTATTTTTCGTCAACAAACGAACCTCTAAGTATAAATTGATTACAAAAATTTTCGAATGACCCAAACTCCTTAAACCAATCCTCTACTTCGCATACCGCATGAATTAATCCATAAGTTCTACAATAAACTTCTCTTTGGTATGTTTCTAAAATTATTTTACTGATTGCAGAAACATCAAAATCATATTTATAGCAAAGCTTAACTAAATATAAAGTCCAATCAATTCTATCAAAAACGGCTTTTTCGCCACCTCTTGAAGTATTGATTTTGTGTGCAAGACAGCTCCCTCTAGGCCACACAATATGACCACCAATCGTTCTACAAGTGTTAAGAATACCTATGACATCATCATTACTTAATACTCCGTTTTCAACTTCTTTCAAAGCCCAGTTAATCGATGGTCCGATGTAGTCAGCTGAAAGAAGCCATTTCGTCTCTTTTCCTTCTTTCACCCTGATAGTGTAAAAAGGTGGTTGCAAAGTCTTATCACGTGGCTTTGGATTTTTGTTAACCTTTTCGTAGTTTTCCCACTGTCGATTCCAATCGCTTTTGTGGTCAAACTGATACTGCTGCTCAAAATTCTCAACAGTAAGCCCTTTATCCGCTATTACACCACCAGTTAAATACACTAAGATTATGTCATCGCACAACTTTTTGCTTGCACTATCAGGGTCGGGTCTACCCTTTATGTCATAACTTTCATCTATTCTATCAGAAGAAGAAATCAGATAGTTAAAGTTAATATCCACTAGCGATTCTCCCTTCTTCTAAGCCAGCATACAGATTCAACATGTGCGGTGCGTGGGAACAAATCAACAGGTGTTATTTCTTTTACGGAATATTCAGACTCTTCAAACTGTTTCAAATCTCGTCCCAAAGTCGCTGGGTCGCACGAAACGTAGACAACACGTTTTGGAGCCATTTCAACTATTGTATTTATAAGCTCAGGAGTCAGTCCTTTCCTCGGTGGGTCGACTACGATTACGTCGGGAGTAATACCCTCTTTTTTCAGCTCAAAAGCAGCTTTGGTAGCGTCACCGCAGATAAAACGAGCATTTTTAATACCGTTATTTTCAGCGTTTTTCTTAGCGTTTTCGATAGCTTTGTCGATAATCTCGACACCGATAAGGCTTTTGCAGTCTTTCGCCATCGAAAGTCCTATCGTACCCGTACCGCAGTAAAGGTCGAGTAGCACCTCGTCCCCCGAAAGACTTGCGTACTCTCTCGCTTTTTCGTAAAGACGCTCTGCCTGAGTACGGTTCACCTGATAAAACGCAAGTGGTGAAAGCTCGAACTCTAAATCACAGAGAACGTCTTTTATACTTTCCTTGCCGTAAACCACGATATTCTCATATCCTAAGATAACATTGGTTTTATCCTTATTAACATTGATTACGATACTTTCAACCTGCGGGTATTTTTCTATGATAGAATTAAAAAGCTCATCTTGATGGTCAAATTTTCTGCCGTTTACTACGACACATACCATCACTTCACCCGTTTTTTCACCATATCTCAAATACAGATGACGGATTTTACCTGAGTGTTTTTCTTCGTCATAAATAAGATAAGGGTGTTTTGTGACAAACTCTTTAAAAGTATCTGAAATCTGTGTGAAAATTTTAGGCGACAAAAGACAATCGTCACAACCTGCAATTCTATGACTGTGGCGAGAATAAAAACCCATCTCAACCTCACCGTTTTTGTTTACACCGACAGGAATCTGCGCCTTGTTTCTATAGCGGTCAATATGCGACTCATACGCACCGATGATATCTTTGACCTTTTGTGGGTCAACCTTGCCGATTCGTGTTACCGCATCAAACACTTTCTTTCTCTTAACACTCAGTTCAGCTTCGTAACTTATATGGCGATAAACACAGCCACCGCAACGAGATGACACTTCACACACAGGGTCTACCCTTTCGCCGCTAGGATTAACAATGCTCTCAATCTTTCCGTAGCATAAATTCTTTTTAACCTTCAGTATCTTAACATCACAGACATCACCCACGGCGGTATCAGGCACGAAAACAACCGTTCCTTCAGCTTTTCCGACACCACTACCATCAGCAGTCATATCCACAATTTCTAATCTGATAATATCGTTCTTATTCACTAAATCAGTCCTTTTTCACATAGTGAGTAAAGTATAAATACACTCAAATTATACAGTAACAACCGCGATTATTTTTCTATATAATAAAAAAGTAGTAACAAAATTGACACAGATGTTTATTTTTTCTAAAAAAGCAATTATAATACTAATGTAATTTACATAGTGTAAGGGGCAACGATTATGAATTATGATAACTTGCTTGATAATATTAAGAAACTTCACTTTATAGGAATCGGCGGTTCGGGTATGTGTCCGCTCGCTGAAATTTTACACAGCGAAGGCTTTATCCTCACAGGCTCCGACTGCAACGAAAGCGATACTTTAGAGCGAATTAAAGGCTACGGTATTCCTGTTTTTATGGGCCACAAAGCAGAAAACATCACCGACCAGGAATTAGTTGTTTACACAGCTGCTGTAAAGAAAGATAATCCTGAACTCGTTGAAGCTAAGAGAAAGGGTATCCCTTGTCTTGAGCGTTCTATTATGCTGGGCATAGTAACCCGCAGATACAACCGCTCAATCGCAGTTTCAGGAACCCACGGTAAGACTTCAACCACAGCTATGCTCTCTCAGGTTCTTATTGGAAGCGGTTTTGACCCGTCAGCAATCATCGGCGGAAAACTGCCGTTCTTAGGTGGTAACTCCTACGTTGGTCAAAGTGACATCATCGTTTGTGAAGCGTGTGAATACGTTGACACATTCTTGGAGCTTACTCCGTACATTTCAATTATCTTAAACGTTGACGCTGACCACCTTGACTACTTCAAGGATTTGGACCACATCAAACGTTCTTTCAACAAATTCGCTAAGCAGACTACAGGTGCTTTAGTAATTAACGGCGACGACGAAAACACTATTGATGCAGTAAAAGACGTTGATTTACCAAAAGTCACTTTCGGTTTTAATAACACCAACGACTATTACGCTGAGAACTTAAAAACACAGGGTGCTTACTCAACCTTTGATTTTATGCATAAAGGCGAAAAGCTATGCGAAATCGAGCTTGTAGTTCCGGGTACACATAATATTTACAATGCTCTCGCTGCTGCTGCAACTGCTGCATACCTCGGTGCAACTCCAAAGGAAATCGCAGAGAATCTCCACAAATTCACAGGCGTTCACCGTCGTTTTGAAATCTTAGGTAAACCACAGGGCATCACAGTAGCTGACGACTTTGCTCATCACCCAACTGAGCTTACAACTACTTTAAACGCCGCTATGAATATGGGCTTTAACACCGTTTGGGCAGTTTTCCAGCCACACACATTCTCACGTACAGCAATGTTACTCGACGATTTCGCCAAAGCTCTTTCAATCCCTGACAAAGCTATCATTTCCGAAATCTTGCCCGTTAGGGAAACAAACACCTACGGTGTTTACAATACAGATTTAGGTGCAAAGGTCGATGGTTCAGTTTGTATCGATACTTTCGAGGACATCACAAAGTATATTTGCGAAAATGCAAAAGAAGGCGATTTAGTCCTCACAATGGGTGGCGGTAACGTTTATATGTGCGCTAATATGATTTTAAAAGCACTAAGCAAAGAAGAATAACCTACTTAACATAAAAAAGGCGGCACTTACGTGTCGCCCTTTTTCTTTATATATTTAGGAATTTCTCATTAACCGAATGGGTTAAAAATGTCGTTTTGGTTTTGCTGAACCTGAGCGTTCTTTTCAGGAATATATTCGCCGAGTTCAAGCTCGATAGTAGCAGTTTTAGAGCCACGTTCGAGTTCGAGTTTCACTTTGTCGCCGACTTTCTTGCCCTCAAGCGCTTCTTCTACCTCTGACGAAGTGCTTATTTTCTTACCATCAACGGATACGATTCTGTCACCCTGCTGAATACCTGCCTTATACGCAGCACTGTCAAATTCTACAGAGTAAACGTAACAGCCTGCTTCAGCGTTTCCATAGTAATACATAGCGTACATCTCGTTAGTTAAATCGATTAGCTGTACACCCATGGCTACTCTGCCACGAACATAGCCGTGTTCTTTCAGGTCGTCTAAAATATCGATAACATCGTTAATCGGAATAGCGAAACCCAAGCCCTCGATTTCTTCACCTGAACTTTTTGCAACAACTACGCCTACTAATGCGCCTTGACCATCGAAAAGTCCACCGCCTGAGTTACCAGGGTTGATAGCTGTGTCAGTCTGGAGTAAATTCATAGTCTCGCCGTCGATAACAACGTCACGGTCAAGAGCTGAAATAATACCATCAGTTACAGTACCGCCGAGCTGACCTAGTGGGTTACCAATCGCTACAGCTTTGTCGCCAACCTTTAATTTATCGGAATCACCGAATGTAGCAGCCTTTAGATTTTTAGCATCAATCTTAAGCAGTGCTACGTCAACAATGCTGTCAGTGCCGACAAGTTCAGCTTCGTAAGTAGTCTTATCCCTCAGTGTTACAGTAATCGAAGTAGCTCCATTGATAACGTGGTTGTTAGTTACAATATAACCATCGCTTGAAATAATAACACCCGAGCCTGCGCCCTGTGAAATATACTGACCGTAGAATGAGTTTGTAGACATAACCTCAGTAGTAATCTCAACAACCGTGTCGGCTACCTCTTCAGTAATCTGTGAAGTAGGTTTATCAGAAAGCTTTTGGGCTGTCTGCTCATCTATATCAACTTTGTTGATAATCATTGCACCGTTATCAGAAATTTCAGCGTCAGCAACTTTCATCTTAGTGTAAAGCATAGCACCCGTAAATCCTAAGCTAGTTGAAAGCAGTATGCATACAACAAGCATCAAGGCTACAAAGCCCTTAGACACGCCCTTTTTCTCTTTTTTAGGCTTAACATTAGAAGTGGTGTGAGCATAAGGATTAACGGCAGGATTACCGTAAGCACCGCCGTAAGGAGTTGCACCTGTTGAACCATACTGTGTGGGATTTGCACTCTGATATTGTCTATTATATTGTGGCTGATATGAGTTGTACTGTGAGTAGTTTTGCTTAGTTGTGTTGTACTCAGTCTGATTTGCACCCACATTACCTGAATACGGCGAAGTGTATGAAGAATTCGAGTAGAGATTCTCTTTCTCACCGTTTCCTTTGTAGTGGTATTCGCTGTCAGTTGTGGTTTTAGCTTCGTTTTCAACTTTAACCTCTCCAACAACAGGATCGTTGCCGGTAGTTTTGTTTTCGTTTTTCTCTTCACTAGAGAATAAATCTTTATATTCGTCGGACATAAATATACCTCCTTGTATACAACAAGTATACACCAAAATCAATATTTATACAACTTATGATTGATTGTATGCCTAAAATATAAACCTATGCTTTGACGGCTGTTTGATGAAATATTTAACAATTTTTGAACATAAAATGAGCCTTCCGTGAACGAAAGGCCCTTTTTATCTAATATTAAATTACTGATATTATGAATATTACCACAATAATAAGCGGTAGTACATATTTCATATATGGGATAAAGAACTTAGGGAATTTAGGTCCTTTACCTGTGTTAACCTCTTCAAAGAAGTTCTTTGCACCCCAACCGTAGCGTGTAGTACAGAAGAGTACATAAACCAAACTACCGATAGGTAACAGCCACTTGGAAACGATTGTGTCCTCTAAATCCATGAAGTTTAAGCCTGCAACCTTGATATCAGCCCATACATTACCTGAAAGAATAGCAGGTAAACAAAGCACAGCCATCAAACCTACGTTGATAAGACATACTGCCCATCTAGGGAGTTTTGTAAGCTCAAGCCAGAATGAAACGATGTTCTCAAATACCGCGATAACAGTTGAAAGTGCCGCGAAAATCATAAAGAGGAAGAACAGTGTTCCTACAATTCTACCGCCGGGCATCTGGTTGAAGATTGAAGAAAGTGTTGTAAACAAGAATCCTGCGCCTACAGTACCTGCGTCAGCAGTAACACCGTTGTTGTATGTAAAGCAAGCTGGGAATACGATAAGACCTGACATAAGCGCTACGAAAGTATCGAGTGAGATGATCGTAACAGCCTCGCCCATAAGTCTTCTCTCTTTGCCAATGTAACTACCGAAAATAGCAACTGAGCCGATACCGAGAGAAAGAGTAAAGAAAGCCTGACCCATAGCAGCAGAAATTACAGTACCAACGCCAGCTTCAGCCATTTTTGAGAATGACGGAATGAGATAAAACTTAAGACCTTCAGCAGCGTTTGAAAGTGTACAAGAATACACTCCAAGACCGATTAGAAGTGCAAGCAGAGCTACCATCATAACCTTTGTGATACGCTCAACACCCTTCTGAAGACCAAGCGCACAAACACCAAAACCAATAAGAATAACGCCGAAAGTCGCGAAAAGGTTAAGGTTAGTGTCAGAAACGACTGAGCCGAACACCTCACCTAAAGCAGAAGCGTCTTTGATATCAATAATAGAACCGCTTAGATACTTGTAGAAATAAACGAACATCCAACAAGAAATGGTGCAGTAAAACATCATCAAAAGATAGTTACCAGCAACACCTACATATTTCATAAGATGCCATTTCTGTTTAGGTTTTTCAAGCACATCAAAAGATGTAGCGATACTTCTCTGGCTAGCTCGTCCTACAGCAAGCTCAGCTACCATAACAGGCAAACCTAAAAGAAGCAAAAATGCAATGTACATAAGCACGAAAGCCGCGCCACCGTATGCACCCGTGATAATCGGAAAACGGTAAACGTTACCAAGACCGATAGCACAGCCGGCGGAAATCAGAATAAAGCCCAATCTTGAGCCAAGTTTTTCTCTCTCCATAATAAACCTCTCATAAATTTAATGTAATAAATATATCAAACCTCAACACCTTTGGTCAAGGATTAACTAATTCGATTAACATCAATAACGTTGATTTTTATTTTATTCTCAAATTCTTTATATATAGTAAAGTCGCTTTCTGCTATATCACTTGTAATGTAAAGCTCATCTTTGTTCTTTGATAGAATTATCAAGCTGTATTTATTATCCTCATCATCAGTGTGAGTTTTTACATACTCAATGGTTTTGTCGATACCCATCACAAAAAAAGCAGTAGACAACGCATCGCAATACGTACCATCAAAACCTATGACGGTAACAGACGAGATATCACTTTCCGCAGGACTTCCTAACTTTGGATCAATAATGTGATGGTACCTTACTCCGTTTTCCTCAAAAAAACGCTGATACGAACCCGATGTTACAGTAAACGGTATCTGTGTATCAAACTGAGCGAACACTTCGCCTGTATCAGGATACTCAATGCCGATAGTAAAATCTTCATCATTTTTATCCGAGTCGCTATACGTAACGACCAAACCACCTAAGTTAATGATACCGTGATGCACATCTTTTTCCAGCAAAATGCCTTGCACAACCTCTGCAATATAGCCCTTAGCAACAGCGCCAAGGTCAATGCTCATTCCCTTTTTCAAGGTAACATAATTATCATTGTTATCCGCCGTAATATCCAGATAGTTTACAAAACGTAATGCGTCAGTTATTTCACTTTTATCGGGAACATTGTATTTTTTTGAGTCAAAACCCCACAATTTCACTAACGGATAAACAGAAATATCAAAAGCACCGTCACAGCTTTTTGACATAGCAAGCGCTCTTTTAATAAGAGTAGCAGTTTCGTAGCTTACCGCAATTTTTTCACCGTTTGAGTGGTTGATATTATACACATCTGAACCCTCAAGCGTAGCACTAAACAGCTTTTCGAGTCTTGTAATCTCTCTTTTACATTTATCAATAGTTTCTTTAGCGAGTGCTTTATTATTATCGTAAACACTGAAAGTGATAATAGTATCAAGCGCAAACATTTCGTCGGTAACTTTATCAGAATTTGAACAAGCACAAAGCGATGAAACCATTATAATAAACGCTAAAGCTAAGCAAATTGCTTTTCTCATACTCACTTTTAAGCCCCACACTCTTTATTGTGCTTATCAATTACCATCTGGATATACGGGAGTACCTCAAAGCCCATTCTCTCGTACAAAGCTTTGGCTTTTTCGTTGTCAGCTTCGACTTCAATTCTATACCTTGCGGCAGGAATGTTTTCTTTCATATACTCAAAAAACCGAGTTCCCATACCTCGGTTTCTATACTCCTCTTCAATGAAGATTTCTTCAACAGTAACGGAAACCCCGCCCGCTTCCTGAGAAAAAGTCTTCGACAACATCGCAAATCCGCACGGTTTTTCATCAATCTCAAAAATATAGCACCAGACGTAGTCGTCGCTCCTCATAAACTCGTCGAAAGTTATTTTATAGTTCTCCTTAGGAACAGGTGCATTTACAACATCACTGTTATAAAACATGTCCGCGTATTTATAGTAAAGCTCGCGGTCAGATTCACGTATTCTTCTAATCATTTTATCACGCTCCAACGTTTATTTTAACACATTAAAGTCTAAAAGAAAAGAGCAATATTTTCCTTTCTTTAGTCTTGTACAGTAAATGCCTTTATGCTATTATAAATATGTATACATAAAATAAGGAGATATGAAATGGAAACTGAGAAAAAAACTCTGAAAGAAATATTTGAGAAGCTTAGCACTTCCCATTTATC
This sequence comes from Ruminococcus sp., assembly GCA_017464765.1. Classification (GTDB taxonomy): domain Bacteria; phylum Bacillota; class Clostridia; order Oscillospirales; family Acutalibacteraceae; genus Ruminococcoides. Next base: position 5,321 of record JAFTYK010000029.1, on the reverse strand, counting down.
AGGCGAGCGTATCATAGCGGCTTTTGTGACCTCTTTTATGCTGGGCTACGCTCTCCAGCTTATTAAAAATCCGATTTTTTATGACCTCAACGAGTACTATAACTCCATCAACTTTACGTCATTCTGGACTATCACAATATTCTTAGGTGTGGCACTCTGCTTTTTCACCTTTGTTTTAAAGCTTAAGAGTCTGATTCCTCGAGCGCTTATTATAGTCAGTACTTTGCTGAGTACAATTTACGCTACCAGTTACAACACCATAGACGCTTACTATATCATAGGACTTGTGATTGTTGACCTTATAGTTGTTATGTGGTGTGTCAAAGACGACAAGCTCGAGATTTCTAAAATCGACGTAAGCTATAAGATGTGTTTCATCATCGCTTGTGTTCTGTTTTTAAGCACAACAGTGCTGTTCTCATATCTCACATCCTTAAGATACCAGAACTTCTACAACGCGACCTTTGACTTCGGTATTTTTACACAAATGTACGAGAACATGGCAGTGACAGGTCTTCCGCTGACTACTGTTGAACGCTCTGTTGAGATGAGCCATTTCGGAGTTCATTTCTCTCCGATTTACTATTTACTTCTTCCGGGATATATGATATTCCGCTCACCTATTTATCTAATATGTGCGCAGACATTCGTCGTTTGCGTAGGCATTTTCCCGATTTTTCTTATCTGTAAAAAACTCGAGCTTTCCGGGAAAGTCACTCTCATTTTCGAGATTATATACGCTTTTTATCCGTGCCTTCTAAACGGCTGTTTCTACGATTTCCACGAGAATAAAATGCTAACAACAATCATTCTGTTTCTGCTCTACTTTATTCTTTGTGAGAAAAATATTCCGACGATTATTATGTCGCTGTTACTCTTATCGGTTAAAGAAGATGCAGCTATTTATCTCATCGTAATCGCCATATACGTTCTTATCAATAAGAAGAAAAAGCTTATTGGCGCAATTATGCTCGCTTTAGCTGTAGTTTACTTCATTATTGCTCAGAGAGTTGTCGCATCTTTAGGTAGCGAGGGTGTTATGATGTGGCGACTTTCCGATTATTTCGTCAACGAAAAAGAAGGCTTCTTCTCGGTATTCAAGAGCATTCTTTTTGATATGGGTTATCTCATCAAAATGATGTTTACTGCCGATAAATTCCCGTTCATTATCTGGATGTTTTTACCGCTTATGTTCACACCGTTTATGCAGAAGAAAATATCGGCTCTAATCTTGCTTTTACCTATCATTCCAATAAACTTAATGCAGTCTTGGCCGTACCAGTACGACATCGACTACCAGTACACCTACGGTGTGGCTGCTCTCGTTATTTTCTTAGCTATTTTAGGTATAAAGAATATGAAAACAAACGCAAAAAGAGTAGCACTTTTAATGTCCGTTATCGTATGCGTTACCGTTTTCGCTCACCTTGTACAGCCTAAAATCAAACGTAATCTCAGCTACGAAGAGAGCTACAAAAACGTTACCGAGAGCATAGAAGAAACTCTCCACAATAAAATAAAAAGAGAAGACAGCGTCACTGCTAATCACCATATTGCGCCTCATCTCTACTTTGTCAGAGAGCTGTACACAGTACCTGAGTATTACAAAGAAATCGAGCAGACCGACTACTTTGTACTTGATACTCGTGACGAAGAAAACACACAGAAAATGAAAGAAGTAATGCGTGATGACTATGTTTGTGTCGGACGCACAAGCTTTGTTGAAATTCACAAGAAAAAATAAACAGGTGATATTATGAAAAAACTAACTGTTATATTATTAGCGCTTTTGATGTGCGTATTTTTCAGCGCGTGTAACAAACCCGACGTTGAAGTTGAAGAAACCACAACCCACACAATCCCTGCAACTCAACCACCTCTAATTGAACCTGAATGGGCAGAGGTAAACTGTGATATAGCACTCATTGACCCAAACACAAATACAACCATTCTCTATGGCGAGGATTTTTCCACTTTCGCTGTAATCGGCACAACTGACGAAGACAGCTATATAACAATAAAGACAACAGATGCCGCTACTCAAATAATAAACTCAATGGATGAACTTCCTACTCTTCAGCTCGTTATTAACGGCGACACAAGAGGCGATATAGTGCTAAAGCCTGACTCTTTCACAGGAGAATTCTCTTTTGGTCATAACCTGCCTTACGAAGCTTTGTGTCAGCTCGCAAGCTCAATAAGGGGTCTTTTCTGAGGTGAAATATGAAGAATAACAAATTCTTGCGCATTTTACTAAGAACAGTCATTTCCGTTTTGCTGGTCATTTTAATAGTTGCTCTTTCGTATATTGCCTATCTTTTCATTGACTACGAAAGAATTGAAGATAACATTTCACTCGAAGTCGTCGACAAAACTGGTTCTTTAGTCCCTGTAAACAAAGACCTCAAAGCGCTTTCGTACAACATCGGCTTTTGCGCCTACACTCAGGACTTCAGCTTCTTTATGGACGGTGGAGAAAGCAGTTGGGCAAAAAGCGAAGAATCAGTAGGCGAGGTTTTAGCGGATATTGGCGAGTTTGTTAACTCACAAGATGCTGACATTACGCTGATGCAGGAAGTTGACGAAAACTCCACACGAAGCTACCACGTAAACCAAAAGCAGTATCTTATCGATAGTGTAGCAACCTGTGACGCAGTATCGGCTACAAATTTTGATTCATCGTTTCTTTTCTACCCGTTTTTAGAGCCTCACGGAAAATCTCTCTCGGGTATACTGACTTTTTCTAAATACAACATTGAAAGTGCAACTCGTCGTTCGCTCCCTGTTGAAGATTCAATTATGAAATTCTTCGACTTAGACCGTTGCTACGCTGTTTCAAGGCTTAAGTGCGAAAACGACAAAGAACTCGTGCTTTACAACGCCCACCTTTCAGCCTATACTTCAGACGGCACAATCGCCACAGAACAGCTCAAGCTTCTTTTAAACGATATGAAAGCTGAATATGATAAAGGCAACTACGTTATTTGTGGCGGCGATTTCAACAAGGATTTGCTTCAAAACAGCGGTAAAATCTTCGGTGTATCAGGAGAAGATTACACCTGGGCGCAGGCTTTCCCACTTGATATGCTAAACAACACCGGATTCTCCCTAATCGCTCCTTTTGATAAAAATAATCCTGTTGCTAGTTGCAGAAACACCGATGAACCGTATAAAGAAGAAGGTCAGTTCAACGTAACTTTAGACGGTTTTATTGTGTCTGATAACGTGACTGTATCAAAGTCAGATGTTATAGACTTAGAGTTCAAGTACTCAGACCACAACCCGGTATTTATGAATTTCAGATTAGAAGGTTAAATTATGGAAGAAAACACAAAAGCAGTCAAATCAGCGTATAATATGCGTCACTCGTTAGTGAACTACTATCTTCTGATTATGTTCACGTTTTTTGAGATGTTCCTGACCGAGCAGTATGCGCGCGCAAGAACAGACAAATACATCTTATACGTTGTACTGACAACAATTCTTTTTATAAGCATAGTAGTTATCTCAATCAGCTACAAACTCGACAAAAACGCGCCACTTGAACAAAGAGTAGTCGAAAACGTACCGTTTTTCAAATTATCCATAACCGACATCGCTATGATAGTATTCTTTCTTGGCGCGGTTATCTGTACTATTTTCAGCGACTACAAGCTCGATTCCTTAACAGGAAACGCAGGCAGAAACAACGGCCTTATCCTGATTGCGCTGTACACGGCGATGTACTTCATCTTAAGCAGGTTTTACTACTTTAAAAACTACATCTTCGTAGCGTTTATGGTTTTCGGCAGTCTTATTTCACTGCTTGCTATACTCCACTTTTTCTACATTGACCCACTTGGTCTTTTCAGTGGCTACGCAGATCACGTAATAAACAACTTCGGTACTACCATTGGCAACAAAAACACAATTGCATCGTATATGTGTATTTTCCTGCCGAGTGCAATAATGATGTTTGTCCTGCAAAAAGACAAGTACGTTAAAATCCTTTCAGCATTTTCCATCGGTTTTGCTTACTGCGGTCTTTTGGTTTCAGGCTCAAACAGCGGTTACATAGGATTCGCTTTGATGCTGTTCTTTATGGCTTTAGCTTGCGTGAGAAAGCCTCATCTACTCAGAAACTTTATGTTCGCAATCACCATAATGTTCTCGTCAGGTTTAGTTTTGAGACTTTTCTCGTCTATTATGAATGACAAGTCAAAGGGCTTTGAGAAAATCGGCGAAAAGCTCATTTACAGCAACCTGCTTTTCGTTATCATCGCCTCGTGCGGTTTAGTAACACTTTTGCTTTACCTTTTCAAGGACAAGAAATTTGTTAATTCAAACGCGTTCAAGAACGTACTCACCATTATACTAAGTGTCATCGGCATAGGTGTTGCTGGGGTGGTGTCCTACCTTTTCTACTACTACAGCGTAGTTGATACCAAAACAGATATCGGCTCTCTTTCCCAGCTTTTGCGTTTCAATGATGCTTGGGGTACTCACCGAGGCTTTATGTGGATTGAGGGTACTAAGGACTTCTTTAAAAATGATTTATACCACCTGATGTTCGGAAGTGGTTGTGACACATTCTACCACGTGTTTGAACCTCATTTTGAGGAACTAAACCGTCGTTTCTCAAACACATCGACAAACTCCATTCACTGTGAATATTTAAACTACCTTGTCACTCAGGGAATTGTCGGTCTTCTTTCCTACCTGACTGTAGTTATTTCAGCTTTAGTCAGAGCGTTCAAAACCTCAAAAAACAACGAGCTGATTCTTCTATTCATCTTCCCTATCATCGCTTATTGCGCGCAAGCTGTAGTTAATATCTACACCCCTGTTGTTACACCGTTTTTGTTCATCTTCATCGCTTTGTGCGAAGCGCTTTCCCGCAATTCCCACCCGATGAACAAGCTAAGCTGATAAACTGAATATTCTCATACAATAAGTATGGGCTGTCTCACTTTTATTAGTGAGGCAGCCCATTTTTAGCTTAAATGATTTTTTAGTTTCAGCAAAGAGAACAAAAGTCGTCCCTTTCAAAATTTACGCTTTATTCAAGTCCTACGAGGTGGCGTTGAATCATTGTGGCATCCATAACCGTAGTTTCGCCGTCACGATTGAAATCACCAAGATCTACAAAGCCACCATTAGTCATAATGCCAAAATTCATCTCGATGTCATAATCTTTATTAATCCCAGCAATATGTCGCTGAACATATGTTGCGTCAAAAATATCAACAACCTTGTCATCATTCACATCGCCAAAAGCCTGACCAATTTCATTTTCTTCTATCGCTTCTACAAAACCAGGACATAGCTCAATAATTTTTTCT
>JAFTYK010000003.1 GCA_017464765.1 Ruminococcus sp. | reverse complement strand
AAGAACTAAGTGTTCTTATCACAGGTGACGGTAGCTTTGGAATGAACTTAAACGAGCTCGCAACAGCAGTGAAATATAACATTCCGATTGTCATACTCATTATGAACAACGGAGTGCTCGGTATGGTCAGACAATGGCAGACACTGTTTTATAACAAGCACTATTCAAACAGCGTGTTAGAGAGAAAAACGGATTTTTGTTCTCTCGCTCGGGCTTTTGGTGCAGACGGTGAGATGGTGTCAACCCCTGAAGAATTAGACAAAGCACTCTCTCGTGCTTTTGAAACAGATGGCCCATACGTTGTTGATTGCAGAATCGACAAGGACGAATTTGTACTCCCAATGCTTCCGCCGGGAGGCAGTATGGACGACATAATAACTAAGTTGGAGGTGGAAGTATGAACAGATATAACGTAGCGGTTTTGGTAAAGAACCAGTTTGGTGTGCTTAACAGACTTACCAGTATGTTTCGCAGACGACAGTTTAACATAAGCTCTCTTACCGCAAGTGAAACAGAATCAGCACAGTTTTCACGAATCACTTTCAGCTTTGACGGTGAAGAAGAAAACAAGCAACAGCTTATAAATCAGCTTTATAAACTCCCTGATGTCTGCTCAATAAAAGAGCTTTCAAGCGATAACTCCGTAAACTGTGAGCTGATGTTAATCAAAATGCAAAATGACCAGTCAACACGTACCGACATTTATGCGGCAGCCAAGGCGTTTTCAGCCGAAACAATAGACTACTCACGAGAGTCGTTTGTACTAAGACTTATCGGAGATAGTGTGAAAATGGATGATTTCATTTCACTTATGCGTGACTACACACTTCTAGAGATTTGTCGTACAGGTACGGCATCTTTAGAAAAAGGTAGCTCGGTTTTACGTCAATCAATCAACTTATAATACAGAAAGAGGTAATAATTATGGCAAACAGAATTTTTTATCAGCAGGATTGCGATTTACAAAAACTCAGTGGAAAAACAGTTGCGATTATCGGTTACGGCTCACAAGGACACGCTCACGCGCTTAATCTTAAAGAAAGCGGAGTAGATGTTGTAGTAGGTCTTTATGAAGGCTCAAAGAGCTGGGCAAAGGCAGAAGCTCAGGGCTTAAAGGCAATGACATCAGCTGAGGCTACAAAAGTCGCTGATATTATTATGATTCTTATCAACGACGAGAAACAGGCTAAGCTCTATAAAGAAAGCATTGAACCGAATTTAAGTGAAGGCAAAACCCTCGCTTTTGCTCATGGCTTTAACATTCACTATGGTTGTATTAAACCACCAAAGAACGTAAACGTAATTATGATTGCTCCAAAAGGTCCTGGTCACACAGTACGTTCAGAATATCTTTCAGGCAAAGGTGTTCCTTGTTTAATAGCTGTTGAACAGGATGCAACAGGTGATGCGTGGGATTTAGGTCTTGCTTACGCTTTAGGTATCGGCGGAGCGAGAGCAGGTGTGCTTGAAACTACATTCCGTACAGAAACAGAAACAGACCTTTTCGGTGAGCAGGCAGTGCTTTGCGGTGGTGTTACCGCTTTGATGCAGGCAGGCTACGAAACATTAGTTGAAGCAGGCTATGACCCTAGAAACGCATACTTTGAGTGTATCCACGAAATGAAGCTCATCGTTGACCTTATCTATCAGAGTGGCTTTGCAGGAATGCGTTATTCTGTTTCAAATACTGCAGAATACGGTGACTACGTAACAGGTCCGAAGATTATCACCGAAGAAACTAAGAAAACTATGAAAAAGGTATTAAAGGATATTCAGGACGGTACTTTTGCAAAAGAATTCTTGCTAGATATGAGTGAAGCGGGCTCTCAGGTGCACTTCAACGCTATGAGAAAGTTAGCAAGTGAACATCCTGCTGAGATTGTCGGAGCTGATATCCGCAAGCTGTACAGTTGGAGTGATGAGGATAAACTCATCAATAACTAAGGAGTGATTTTATGTCAAAGGAAAATGTGGTGAAAGGTGTAAAAAACGCACCTCACCGTAGTTTGTTCCACGCTTTGGGACTGACCGAAGAAGAACAGTCACGACCACTAATCGGTATTGTCAGCTCATATAACGAAATTGTTCCGGGACATATGAATCTTGACAAAATTGTTGATGCAGTAAAACTCGGAGTTGCTATGGCAGGTGGTACACCTATTGTTTTCCCTGCGATTGCTGTATGTGACGGTATTGCTATGGGACACAAGGGAATGAAGTATTCACTTGTAACGAGAGATTTGATTGCTGATTCGACAGAAGCTATGGCACTTGCTCACGGATTTGACGGTTTAGTTATGGTGCCAAACTGCGATAAAAATGTACCGGGACTTCTTATGGCAGCGGCAAGAGTGAATATCCCTACCGTGTTTGTCAGTGGCGGTCCGATGCTCGCAGGCAGAGTTGAAGGCAAAAAAACAAGTTTATCAAGTATGTTCGAAGCAGTGGGTGCTTATAATGCAGGCAAAATCGATGATGAAAAGCTCAAAGAATTTGAGTGCAAGACTTGTCCGACTTGTGGTTCTTGCAGTGGTATGTATACTGCTAACTCTATGAACTGTTTAACAGAGGCACTTGGTATGGGTCTTAAAGGAAACGGAACGATCCCGGCTGTGTATTCTGCTCGAATTGAGCTTGCGAAGAGAGCAGGTATGGCGGTTATGGATTTGGTAAAAAACAATATCTGTCCTCGAGATATTATGACTAAAGAAGCTCTGCTGAATGCTCTTACTGTAGATATGGCACTCGGCTGTTCAACAAACTCTATGCTTCATCTTCCTGCTATTGCTCACGAGTGCGGTGTGGAGCTTAATCTCGATATAGCTAACGAAATCAGTGCAAAAACACCTAATCTGTGTCACCTTGCTCCTGCAGGCAGAACCTATATGGAGGATTTAAACGAAGCAGGTGGCGTGTATGCGGTAATGAACGAGCTTAACAAAAGGGGCTTACTTAACACGGAATGCCTCACAGTAACAGGAAAATCAGTTGCCGAAAATATCGATGGTTGTGTTAATCTCGACCCTGAGGTTATCCGACCGATTGATAACCCGTATAGCGAAACAGGTGGTATCGCTGTGCTTAAAGGCAATCTTGCAAAAGACGGTAGCGTAGTCAAGCGTTCTGCAGTACTCCCTGAAATGCTCGTCCACGAAGGTCCTGCAAAAGTTTTCGACTGTGAAGAAGATGCTCAAAAGGCAATCAATGCAGGAAAAATTGTCGCAGGCGATGTTGTTGTTATCCGCTACGAAGGACCAAAAGGCGGACCGGGTATGAGAGAAATGCTTAATCCTACTTCTGCGATTATGGGAATGGGTCTTGGAAACAGCGTTGCTCTTATTACAGATGGCAGATTCTCCGGTGCAACAAGAGGAGCGTGCATCGGACACGTTACACCTGAAGCCGCATCAGGCGGTCTTATCGGTGTAGTAGAAGACGGCGACATTATAAGCATCAATATTCCGAAGAATTCAATTGAGTTGAAAGTTGATGAAGATGTTTTAAAAGAACGTATGAAAAACTTTGTTCCAAAAACTAAGGAACTATCAGGCTACCTAAAACGTTACGCTTCCCTTGTTTCAGGCGGAGCATCGGGTGCTATTTTAAACTGAGTTTGCTACATATAATAAAACAGGAACTAAGGTGGCACCTTGGTTCCTTTTCTCGTATATAGTTAGTTTGTAAACTCCGCCTCTTTTACATAATCAATAAATGCTTTCATACTTCTTGATAACCATTTATTCTTATGATAAATAAGCTGTTTCCATATGTCTATGTTCATATCACACACATCAAGATATGTGAGCTCTCCTGATTCTATCAGAGGTTTCGTGACAAAATCAGGCAGGTATGAAATCATATCGCTTTGAGCAATCATTGATGTGATAATATCTGTTCGACCAATCTCAAGTACAGGAGTTATCTCCAAAGACTTCTTTGCAAGCTCTCGGTCAAAAACTCGTCTGTAACCCTGACCGTATTCAGTTAGAATAAAAGGTTCATTGATTATGTCTTTAATAGACAGATTCTTTTTACCTGCAAATTTCGAATTGCATCCTGCTACAAAATGCATTGGAAGTTGTTGTTCTTTTGCGATGATGTAATCTTTGTTATACAAACGGTGGTCAAGAGTAATAATTACATCAGCTTCGTTATGGTCGAGCATATCAAGCATAATAGCGGAATCTCCTGTTGTGAAACATATCGAAATTGACGGATATTTTGTATGGAAATCAATGTAGTGGGTGTTAATCATTTCCTCACACACCGAGTCAGGTGTTACAATGTGAATGTGACCGCTACATTCTTTATCTTCCTCGATACTCTCTTTGAAATCATCAGTTAAAGTACGAATCTGATGAGCATAGGACACAAGCTCGTGGCCTTTATCAGTCAGGTTTATAGTATGGTTTATTCTCTCAAACAAAAGACAGCCTAGCTCATCTTCAAGTTGTTTTATTTGAAAAGAAACAGTGGATTGTGAATAACCTAGCTGTTGCGCTGCTTTTGTAAAACTTCCAAGTTCCACTACGTGGATAAATGTAATCAGATTTCTTAATTCCATTTTATCTACCTCCAACATCGAAAACACCGATAATAAACGACAAAGCTATTTATTAGTCCAATGCTTATGGGTATTATATAATACCTGCAACGAAAACACAAGGCATAAAAAGGAAATCTTATTTTAGAATAGCTTTTACAGTTGTTTTAAAAATCCAGCGGAAGCAAGATAACGAGTTATAAGGTTATGCTTTCTAAATGATAGAAACACAGGGGATATCATTAATGGATACCTATTATTCAATTGCTGCAATCTGATGAATTTTAAATCCTATGATTGAGTAATGTATTAGAATTAAAATTTTGGTACTTACATAAACAAAAAATCCGAACCCATCTCCAACAAGAGAAAAGTTCGGATTTATACTGTTTGGTGCGGATAACAGGTGTTTAATGTTCATTAAGAGCTGCCACGTCTTCCCCTCATTGTTGTTCATAATAGTTCATCATCGCTCTCGCTAAAATCGTCATACTATGACGATTTATTAACACTCGCCTTCAAGTCCCGTT
>JAFTYK010000028.1 GCA_017464765.1 Ruminococcus sp. | reverse complement strand
TCTCATACAAGTAATTAGTTTCAGCAAAAAATGTAGTAGCAGATAGCGCTAAAAGCATCACTGCTATGAGTATCACACTAATTATTCTTTTCATAGTTATTCCTCCGTTAATTTGTTTATGTAAATGTTAAGATACATTCTCTTACTATTATGTTACAAGGAAATAGGGACAAATTCAATTGATAAAACTACTATTATTTTCCATCTAAAATTGTATAAAATGCTGAGCGAAAACTTGCAAACGAAAACCGAGTCTTCACTAGGGTGTTATTATCTTGATAGTTTGAGTTGGAATAGATTTTGTAAGGGGATTTTTGAGTAAACTTTACATTTTGTTTATAGATTTAAAAGTATTGTATGCTAAGATTTTTATATAGGAGAAAGGGTGTGTGAATGTGAAAAGAATAATTGCGATGTTGTTGGTTTCTGTATTTTTAGTTGCACTTACTGCGTGTGCGAAGACGAGTGACTATACACTGGGATATGGAGAGTCAGATATGTATTCAAAAGAAGATATTGAATCTGCGGCAAAAGCAGTTTTAGATGAGTTTAATACCTTTGACGGTTGCGTTTTGTATTCTCTAGAATATGCGGGCGATGAAAAATGTAATGATGAGCTGTCATACGTGAACTCGCTAAGAGAAGACGGGGCAGAGGAGTTTGTAGATTGTCTAGTGTTTAACTCTGAATTTCGTTCTCCGATAAAAGGTGGCGATGCATGGACACCAAATGATATTTACACGTGGTCTTGGTATCTTGGACGAGAAAAAGACGGAGAGTGGATTTTATTAACGTATGGTTATGCGTGATGGAGTTATAGCATTGTAGAAGATAAGCTTCACTTTACGCAAGAGAGCTTTTTGATAAGAACATAAAAACGGCGTACCGTAAATGGTACGCCGTAATTTATTGTTGGTCTGCGACAGCGATATCACGCCTCGTTTGCCTCCGCTACTCCTCAAAAGTCCACAGTCTCGCATTGATTTACTACGTTGACATTCGTCTACTACGTAAATGCAGACTCGTCTTCGACTTTGTGAGGGCTACGGCACTCGGTCGCTTAAATTAGATCTCGTCTACAACCTTCTGGATAGCTTCTAAAGCATCAGCAGGGAGCTTGTCGAAACCGCCCTTAACTGTGTCGCGGGAAGCGATGAAGTTAAGTCTGTCAGTCATTCTAGCCTTGAGTTCCTTAACGTAGTCAGCATCGTTGAGGTCAGGAACAAAGCCTTCCCACTCGAAGATTTCGATATCCTCGAAAGGACCCCACTGCTTGAAGTCTGCCTTGCCTTCAACGATAGCCTCGATTACGCCGAGAGTGTCCTTAGGCTGAACCTTTTTGCCCATGAAGTCGCCTGTGTTGATGATGTAGCAATCTACGTCTTTTTCAGCAACGAGCTTCTTGAACTTCTCGTAGTCGTTAACGAGTGGGTAAGTTCTGAATGGGTTAGCGTATGGCTCAACAACGAGTGCGTTAGGGTCAACGCCAGGAGCAAGACGCTCAGCAGAGCTTCTCTTTGTAGCAAGAGTAGCACCCATAGCAGAAGCAAGTGAAGCACCCTTGAGTTTAACAACCGGTGGGATTGTTGGGTCTTTCATAATCCAGAAGATAGCGTTAACAGGAGCTTCGATCTTGTCAACACGGTTTGGTGACCAGAGCTTAGACTTGATAGCACGGCCGTTACCGTTACGGATATCCTCTGTAACGAGAGTTACTTTGCCCTCGTTATCGAGTGTAGCTGAACAGTTCTGAGCTGTTAAGAGGAACTTGTTGTCAGGACAGCCTGTTGGATAGTCAGCTGTCTTGTCGAAGTAAGTTGGCTCGAGCGCTACTGAAGAACATGTGTCTGTATTGATGATGAAAGCGTCGTCGTGAAGTACAGTTACACCGTACTTACCGCCGTGCTTAGCGTGTGTGATAGTTGACTTACCTGAACCTGAAAGGCCGAATACAGAAGCAACGTACTTTGAGCCATCAGCGAGTGTGTACTCTTTCTGACCGCCGTGGCAAGAAGCGTAGCCGTTACGGTTAGCTACAGCCCAAGCGATTGTGAGTGTACCCTTCTTATGCTCGCCGAAGTATCTCATACCTAAGATGCAAGCACAGTTAGTTGCTGTGTTGAAGTATGAGAGGCACTTGCCGTCGCAAAGGTCAGTCTGTGTTGTACCCTTCCACTGTGGGTCTGAGAAGATGTAGATGTCAGGCTCGTTAGTGTAGAGCTTAGACTCTTTGTACATCTTGTTGTAGAACTCTGACTGATACTGGAAGTTGAGCATCCAAGAGTACATAATGTTCTCTTCGCCCTCTGGAATGAGAAGGTGAGCTATTACCATGAACTCTGGGTCAAGTCCGATGTAAACGATAGCGTGGTACATTTTCTTCCAACGTGTGTCGTAGATAGCGTCCATACAGATTTTATCAAGGCCGTCTGTATCAACACCAGGCTCGCCGGCGATTCTTCTAGCTGCAGCGTAACGACCTGTGATAGAGCCGTCGTTGAAGAGAAGAACTTTAGCGTCTGAAGGCAGACCGAATTCTTCGCCACGGTATACAGGCATATCTGTTACGATTGTACCAGGTGAATTTTTAGCAAGCTCATAAGCCTGTGCGAGTGAAGTAACCATAGTTACGTTGTTGCCGTAGAATGGAGCTTCGATAATAGAACGTGTTTTAGCAAAACCTACTTTATCCTTACCAATCTCGTCATGTGTAAAAAATGCTTTTGTTGACATAGGTGAATTCCTCCTTGTGAATTTCCAAATTATCCCATGTTAAACATGAAACTTTACATTTAAATTATCTTAGAAAATGCAAAAAATGTCAAGATGTTAAGATACATAATTAACAGTTATTTAACACCTTTTTTTTGTAAAATTGACTAAGTTTAGATTATTTTTTGTGATTAGTTTAAAAATATGCAGAAATTAATGAAAAAGCACCCCGCAAAAAGCAAGGTGCTTCAAATATTTTTGTATAAGCTTTTCAGTAATTACGGCTTAGTAAACTACAACGTGTGTTCCAAGCTTTGCTTTTGAGTAAATCTGCTTTACTTTAGAGTAAGGTGTGTTTACGCAACCGTGGGAACCGTTGCCCATATAGGTAGTTCCGCCGTAATCGGAAGATGGTCTCCAAGTGGAGTCATGGATACCGCAGCCTGATCGGGTGAACGCTAACCAGTAGTTAACATTTACGCACCATGTAGAACCTACTAAAGTAGCAGGAGATGAACGCTGGAAGATTGTGTAAGCGCCGGTTGGTGTTGTCATTCCCGGATAGTTACCTGTTACAACAGGAGTTTCAACAAAGAGATTACCGTTGATGTAGTACCACATACGCTGCTGCTTGAGGCTGATTTCGATGTACGTGTTACCGATAGTTTTGCCGAAAGCTTTAGCACTTACGGTTTTTTCTACAGGAAGATATGTTCCGTAGACCTTGTGTGTGCTTACGTATGTATAAGGAATAATTCTGAAATAGTACTTTTTGTTGTCTGTAAGACGTGGAGTATTGAGCCAGGTGTTTTTAGTATCTTTTATTAAAGTGTAAGTACCTGTTTTGCTGGTTGAATACATAACGTCATAGCCTTTAGCGTAGGCGTTTTTACCCCAAGTGAAGCTCACACGTCTAAGCTGGCTTGTGCAGGAACCTAATCCCGGAGCGCAAAGACCTGCGAGTGTACGGAGAGTTTCACCCTCGCCTGTATAGACGATGTTTTTGTACATTTCACGGTAAGCTCTTACCTGATAGTTGTAAGCTCTACCCTGACTGATGTTTGTGTCGGTGAAAGTGGTGGTTGAGTTGCCTTTGATTGTTTTGTAAAGAACCAACTTGCCGTTTGTTGCGGCATGTTGACGATAAATATAGTAGCCATCAGCTTTAGCCTGTTTTGTCCACGAAATCTCAATTAAGCTTGAGCATCGTTTAAGTGCAGGCTTTGGAGTTTTGGCTGTGTTTGTAGCTGTTTTAGCTAAAACAGCTTCGCTCATATAAAGCTTGCCGAATCTTACAACGAAAGCTGTAATTTTGAATTCAAAAGGAGTTGTGTGCGGAAGGTTTTTGAGGGTGAACTGTGTACCCTTGGTGTTTAAAAGAAGCTTGAAGTTTTTGTCTGTATCGTTGTTTTTATAGTACACACGATAACCGTCAGCTTTTTCAACAGCGTTCCAAGCGATTTTGATTGAATTGGTAGTTGAAGATACTTTACGCACATTTGTTACTGCGTCAATCTTACCAGGATCGACGATTGGGTCCTGAGTTTCTTCTGGTGGCTTGGTTTCTTCAGTGGCGACAGATGAAACGCCCTCCTCGGATTCAACTGTAGGCACATTGGTGCTTTCACTATTTTCTGCTGTAATGTCTTCGCTCACTTCTGAAGTAGGATTTTCAGAAGTGATTTCAGTAGGCTCGATTGCCACAGTTTCTGTAGCCATAGCTGTGAAGTTTAAGCAGACTACTGAACTGAGAACAATCATTGTTACGAGCAGAACGCTGAGCATTCTATCAAATTTTTTCATTTATACCCTCATTTTAGTTTCTGTATTTTAGTTTCTGTTTATAAATAGTTAGATTAATCAGTCGATGAATTCGATTGAACCGTCTTTTGACATACTTTGAATTCTCGCGAGAGATTCAACTCGAACGCCCATATCACGGACGAGCTGTCCACCTTCCTGATATGCTTTTTCGATTACGATACCTGCTCCGACAACCTCGGCTTGTGCATCTTTGATGAGTTTAATAAGACCGCAAAGTGCAGAACCTTTAGCAAGAAAATCGTCGATGATGAGGACTTTGTCGTCCTTGTGCAGAAATTCTTTCGACACGATGATATCGTAGGTGCGCTTGTGGGTGAAGGATTCTACCTGAGATGTATATACATCTCCTGCGATGTTTACGCTCTTTGTTTTCTTTGCGAAAAGAACAGGCACGTCGAAGTACTGAGCAACGATACACGCAATACCGATACCAGACGCTTCGATTGTTAAAATCTTAGTGATTTCCTCGCCATCAAAAAGTCGTTTGAACTCTTTGCCGATTTCGTTCATAAATTTGACGTCGATCTGGTGGTTAACGAAGCTGTCAACCTTGAGAATGTTGCCTTCGAAAACTTTACCGTCTTTTACAATCTTTTCTTCGAGAAGTTTCATGAATTCTACCCCTAACAAAACTTTTCTTATACAAATAATTGTATCTATTCTAATGTATAGTTATAGATTTGAATTGCCGAAAAAGAATGAAAAATAAAAAATTTTAAAGTTTTTTCAAGTATTTTGAAAAAGTATGTAGAAAAAGCAGTTATTATTCAGTTTAAGAATTAAAACCGCTCTTGACGGTGATACTCTAAGTAAGGTATAATTTGTACATAATGTGTGAGGAGGAATATCATGGCACAAAATATTGTAAAATCTGACATCGAAATTGCTCAGAGCAACGAGATGCTTCATATCAGTGAAATCGCAAAAAAAGCAAATATTGATGAAAAATACATCGAGTACTATGGAAGACACAAGGCTAAAATTGATTTGTCGCTTCTTAATGAAAGTGACAAAAAGGACGGCAAGCTCATTTTAGTTACTGCTATTACACCTACTCCTGCGGGTGAGGGTAAGACAACAACTACTATCGGTCTTGCTGACGGTATGAATGCGCTTGGTAAAAACGTCTGCGTAGCATTACGCGAGCCGTCACTTGGTCCTGTTTTCGGTGTTAAGGGCGGTGCCGCAGGCGGTGGTTACGCTCAGGTAGTGCCTATGGAGGATATTAACCTGCATTTTACAGGTGACTTCCACGCAATAGGAGCTGCAAATAACCTGCTCGCTGCTATGCTTGACAACCATATTTATCAGGGCAATTCTTTAAACATCGACCCTAGACGTATCACATGGAAGCGTTGTGTCGATATGAACGACAGACAGCTTAGATTTGTAACTGATGGTTTAGGCGGCAGAGTAAACGGTGTGCCAAGAGAAGACGGCTACGACATCACTGTAGCTTCTGAAATTATGGCTGTGCTTTGTCTTGCTAACTCAATCGAGGATTTGAAGGCAAGACTTTCAAGAATTATCGTTGGTTATACTTACGATGAGAAGCCTGTTACAGCAGGCGACCTTAAAGCAACAGGTGCTATGACAGCACTACTTAAAGACGCTTTAAAACCAAACCTTGTTCAGACACTTGAGAAGACTCCTGCGCTTGTTCACGGCGGTCCGTTTGCGAATATCGCACATGGCTGTAACTCTGTTATTGCTACTAAGATGGCTATGAAGCTTTCTGACTATGCCATTACAGAAGCAGGTTTCGGTGCTGACTTAGGCGCTGAAAAGTTCCTTGATATCAAATGCAGATACGCAGGTCTCAATCCGTCTGCTGTTGTTATCGTTGCTACTATCCGCGCATTAAAAATGCACGGTGGTGTTCCAAAGACTGAATTAAACGGTGAGAACTTAGAAGCCCTCAAAAAGGGTGTTCCTAATCTTCTTCGCCACGTTTCTAATATCAAAGATGTTTACAAGCTCCCATCAGTTGTAGCGATTAATCGTTTCCCAACCGACACTGACGCTGAAGTTGAGCTTATCATTGAAGAGTGTAAGAAGCTCGGCGTTAACGTTGTACTTTCAACTGTATGGGCTGACGGTGGACAGGGCGGTATCGAGCTTGCTAAGGAAGTTATCCGCCTTTGTGAAGAAGAGGACAGCTCAAACTTTACTTTCTCTTATGAATTAGACGGCACTATCGAGGACAAAATCGAGGCAGTGGTTCGAAAAGTTTATCGCGGTGACAATGTTCTGTTCTCAAAACAGGCTAAAAAGCAGATTGCAGACCTCACTAAGAACGGATTCGACAAGATTCCTGTTTGTATCGCTAAAACTCAGTACAGCTTCTCTGATGACCCAACAAAACTCGGCGCTCCTGAGAATTTCGATATTGAGGTTAAGAATGTAAAAGTTTCTGCGGGTGCAGGTTTTGTAGTAGTTCTGACAGGTGACATTATGACTATGCCGGGACTTCCAAAGGTTCCTGCCGCTGAAAAAATCGACGTTGATGCAAACGGTGTGATTTCAGGTTTGTTCTAATCATAATATCAAGGATTTATGCACAAAAGTTTAAAGTGCATCTTTAAATTCAAATGTACGATTATCACAAGATTTTGTTAATTCGTTGACAAGCAGATATTGTGATGATATAATCGTCTCAAATCAAATACCTATGAGGGAGTAGCAGGCGGCTAAGCCGTAGCAAGTCAACATCCTGGCAGTTTTTAAACTGTCTGGCTTGTTTTAAATTGCCAGACTCATGTATACTTTTGTTATACATGGAGTCTACCTATATCGATTTTTTACCCAAGTATAGCAAACGCTGTACTTGGGTTTTTGTTTTAGTAAACAAAATAAGGAGAAAGAACATGTTTATCGAAATCAAAGGTATTAAAAAGCACTTCGGTGAAGGAGACAGCAGAGTCGATGTTTTAAACGGCATCGATATTGAACTTGAAAAAGGCGAGTTTTGTGTATTACTCGGTCCGTCGGGTTCAGGTAAATCAACTTTGCTCAATATAATCGGTGGAATCGACAGCGCAGATAGCGGTTATATCGTTGTCGATGGTGAAAAGATTGATAAAATGAGCGAGAAAGAACTCACCCAGTACAGAAGAAAACACCTTGGATACGTTTTTCAGATGTACAATCTGATTCCTGATTTAAGCGTTAGAGAAAATATTGAGGTGGGTGCTTATCTTTCGGATAATCCGCTTGATGTTGATGATTTGCTTAAAACGCTCGGTCTTTTTGAGCATCAGAAAAAACTTCCTAATCAGTTATCGGGCGGACAGCAACAGCGTACTGCTATCGGCAGAGCTATTGTAAAAAATCCTGATATCCTGCTTTGTGACGAGCCGACGGGTGCGCTTGATTACAATACATCAAAAGAGATTCTAAAGCTCATCGAAGACGTCAACAAAAAGTATGGTAACACAGTTATTATGGTTACTCATAACGATGCTATCAAGAATATGGCTGACAGGGTTGTAAAACTCAGAGATGGTGTTATTCGAAAGAACTATGTTAACGATGTAAAAATCTCTGCTACAGAGCTTGATTGGTAAGGAGGAGTAGAAAATGAAAAATCCGCTTCTCAAACGTTTTAAGCGAGAATTCAAAAGAGAGTTTGGAAAATATCTAGTTATTTTTATTTTCATGATATCCGTTATCGGCTTCGTATCAGGTTTTTTGGTTGCTTCGGGCAGTATGATTGAGGCTTATGATGAGAGCTTTGAAAAGTACAATATCGAAGACGGTAACTTTGAACTCTACTCAAAAATTGATGAACAATCTCTTGAAAAGCTAGAACAAGAAAACGTGACTGTGTATGAGAATTTCTATACAGAAAAAGACACGGAAAATGTTCAGAGTACTTTAAGAATTTTCAAGAACAGGGAAGATGTAAACAAGCTTTGTGTTATGGAAGGTGAGCTTCCAGAAAACAGAAACGAGATTGCTATTGACAGAATGTACGCTGATAATAACAATCTGTCCGTAGGCGACCGAATTGTCATTGATACCAAAGGTTTTAAAATCACAGGCCTTGTTTCTTTTTCCGACTATACAGCGCTTTATTCAAGCCCGTCGGATATGATGTTTGACTCGGTCAGATTCGGTGTAGCTGTTGTGAGTGATTCGGATTTTGAAGTGCTTTCAAAGGACAGCATACATTACTGTTATTCGTTCACTTTCGATGAAAATCCGAAAAATGATGAACAAGCAAAAGAGATGTGTGACGATGTGCTTGAGGTTCTCACACAAAACACAGTTTTAGTAGGCTTTATTCCTCAGTACTCTAACCTTGCTATCAATATGGTTGGTAACGACCTTGGTAATGACAAAAGTATCATTACTATGTTTTTGTATGTTGTAGTGCTGATTATTGCTTTCATTTTCGCTATCACAACAAGTAACACTATAGTAAAAGAATCCGGTGTAATCGGAACACTCAGAGCTTCGGGATATAAAAAACGTGAGATTATTGTGCATTATATGACTATGCCGATGGTTGTTGTACTCGTATCTGCTGTTGTTGGTAATGTACTTGGTTATACTGTGTTTAAAAATGTAGCTGCTTCAATGTATTATAGTAGTTTCAGCTTGCCGACTTACGTAACCGTTTGGAATATGGAAGCTTTTGTGTTGACTACTGTTATCCCTGTGATAATAATGTTTTTCATAAACTTCTTCATTCTGTTAAGAAAACTACAGCTTTCACCGCTCAAGTTTATTCGCAGGGACTTGTCAAAAAGTAAAAAGAAAAAAGCTATGACTCTTAGCCATCGCATCCCGATTATACATAGATTCAGATTAAGAGTTATCTTGCAGAATATTCCGAATTACCTGACAATATTCTTCGGAGTATTTCTTGCTAACGTGATTTTACTGTTTGGATTGGCATTGCCTGCTGTAATAGATAATTACCAGAATGAAATCACATCTAATATGATTTGTGATTATCAGTATATACTTAAAATGCCAGTTGAAACTCAAACAAAAGGTGCTGAAAAAATCAGCGTTACCTCGCTTGAGACTCTTGAGTCAAAACTTAAAAGTGAGAGTGTTACAATCTACGGTATTTCTGATGACAGCAAATATGTTGACGTCAATTTTGATAAGAGTGGTGTGTATGTTTCATCTGCCTTATCTCAGAAATTTGACGTTAATGAGGGAGATACACTTAAGCTTAAAGAAGAATACGGCTCAAAAGAATATGAGTTTGAGGTGAGTGGTGTGTATGATTATCCCGGTGCTATCGCTTTGTTTATGGATATGGATAGTTTTACAGAAACATTTTCGCTTGATAAAGGCTACTTCAACGGGTATATGAGTGACAAAGAGATTCTTGATATTGACGAGAAGTTCATCGCTACTAAAATAACAGAAGACGACCTGACAAAGACATCCAGACAGATGCAGACTTCTATGGGTTCGATGATGGATATGCTGACAATGTTTGGTGTAATAATGTTTATGCTCATCATCTACCTGCTTTCAAAGATAGTTATAGAGAAGAATGCTCAGTCGATTTCTATGACAAAAGTGCTTGGATATAGTGACTACGAAATGAGTTCGCTCTATGTTTTCGCTACAACAATAGTAGTTGTTTTGTCGATACTTGTTACAATACCTGTTGTAAACTTTGTTATGGAGTATCTTTGTGAGACAATGCTTTCACAGTATCCGGGGTATCTGCCGTATTATGTGCCGTTCTCTGTGTTTGTGAAAATGGCTTTGTGCGGTTTACTTTCATACTTAGTGATTGCTTTCCTCCAGTACAAAAAGGTCAAGAAAATTCCGCTGGATATAGCTTTGAAAAACAGAGAATAAATAACAAACAGCGTACCTTAAAATAGGTGCGCTGTTTTTGTGTAATGTGAAAGGCTCGATTGCTCGGCGCTTGATGTCACGCCTCGTTCAATCTCGCATCTCTTTCAAATTTCTACTGTTCCTCACTCTCTTGCTAAAATCAAAGAATAAAATATGTCTTTGATTTTTTAACGCGAGACTTCGCTCACATTGAAATATGAAAGGCTCGATTGCTCGGCGCTTCGTGGTTGTAAAGTAATGAAATCTATGGTATAATAAAAAGATAAACTGGGGAATCAGGTGATTTTATGAAAGTTAAAGATATTCTAAGCTTAGAAAAGCCGTCGCTGTCGTTTGAGGTTTTTCCGCCGAAAACTCAAGATAAATTCGAGGTGGTAAGCTCGGCTGCCAACAAGATAGCTGACTTAAAACCCGACTTTATGAGTGTTACATATGGTGCGGGTGGGTCAACTGCCAAATACACTGTTGAGATTGCTAAGAGTATCTTAGATGAGGGGGTTACTCCGCTTGCTCACCTTACCTGTGTTTGCTCTACAAAGGAGAGTATTTTGGAAAAGCTCTCACAGCTTAAGGAAAACGGTATTGAAAATATTCTGGCACTAAGAGGAGATATTCCACAAGGCACTAAGCCGTCGCAGTGGGATTTTAAATACGCAAGCGAGCTTGTGTCATTCATCAAGGAAAACGGCGATTTTTGTGTTGGTGGAGCGTGTTATCCAGAAAAGCACGTTGAGTCGTTATCTGAGAAAGAAGACCTGATGAATTTAAAGCATAAGGTTGACTGCGGTTGTGATTTTTTAACAACTCAGATGTTTTTCGATAACGACCTTTTCTATAAATATCTGCTACGCGTTCGAAATATGGGAATAACCGTTCCTGTGATTCCGGGTATTATGCCTGTTACTAATGGCAGACAAATTGAGCGAAGCTGTCAGCTTTCGGGTGCGGTGCTTCCTGACAGGTTCAAGAGAATTGTTGAGAGATTTTCTGATGACCCTAAGGCAATGCAACAGGCAGGTATCGCTTACGCTACGGAGCAGATTATCGACCTGTTTGCTAACGGCATCAACGCTGTTCACGTTTATTCGATGAATAAACCTGAGGTGGCACAGGCGATTAAAAATAACTTGAGCGAGATTTTTAAGTAATTTAACTTTTAGTACATATAATTAATTTTGGGTGAGTGTATGGATAAGGCGATTAAGACCTTTAGTGCTTCTTGCGACAAAGTTAATATTGACAAAGAGCTTGCACTTCGATTTTTGCGCGTAAGAAAAGAAGTTGATGACGAAACGAACGCAATTTTAGAAAACTGTCTGGACGAATTCGAAAAAGCGGTGCAGTATAAGGCAAGCTACCGCTACTATGATATAAAAGTCGAAGATGATAAGGTTGCTTTCGAAGATGATTTTACGCTAAAAAGTGAGAAGCTAAGTAAAAATCTCAGGGGTTGTAGCGGTGCATTTGTTTTTGTTGCTACTACATCTATCGGGGTTGACAGACTCGTCAATAAGTATATGAATCTGCAACTAAGCCGTGCGGTTATATTAGATTCTATCGGCTCGGCGGCGGTTGAGAGCTTTTGCGATTATCTTTGCAAAACTATTCAGGACGAAAACGGGCTGAATTTCAGACCGAGATTTTCGCCAGGGTATGGAGATTTAAATATCAGCTGTCAGGGCTGTGTGCTTTCTGCTTGTGATGCATCGCGTAAAATAGGAGTTACACTTTCGAGTAACCACATGATGGTGCCGAAGAAAACGGTGTCTGCTATCGCGGGTGTCAGGCCAAAAGATGAGGTGTGTAAAAGCGCATCTCGCTGTGAAAATTGTGAGAATACCAACTGTTTATACAGAGAGTAGGTAAGTTATGGATATCAGAAAAAGAATTCAAAATGAAATAGTTTATATAGACGGAGGCTTAGGCTCATCGCTTATCAAGATGGGATTGCCAAGCGGTATGGCTCCTGAAAAGTGGAATATAAAAGAGCCGAGGAATATTGTTGATCTTCACAAAGAGTATATAAACGCTGGTGCGCAGGTGCTTACTACAAACACTTTCGGTGCGAATGAGTTGAAACTCGAGGACGATGAGTACAGCTTAGAAGAGCTGGTTTTTTCGGCTGTTGAAAACGCTAAAGTCGCTATCGAAGAAAGCGGTAAAACTAAGGGCGAGGACGTTTACGTTGCGCTCTCAATCGGTCCGTGCGGAAAGTTACTTAAGCCTTTAGGGGAACTTGATTTTGAAGACGCAGTGAAAGCTTTTTCAAAGACCGCTATCTTAGGCGAAAAAGCAGGCGCTGACCTTGTGATAATTGAGACAATGAGCGACACTTTTGAAGCAAAAGCTGCGCTTCTCGCTGTAAAAGAGAGTACAAAACTTCCTGTGTTTGTTACTGTCGCTTATGATGAAAGTGAAAAGCTGATGACAGGTGCCGACCCGCTCACAGTTATAGCTATGCTCGAGGGTCTCAAAGCTGACGCTATCGGTTTGAACTGCGGACTTGGTCCTCAACAGATGAAGTCTATCGTAGAAAAGTACGTAAAATACAGCTCGACTCCTGTTATCGTAAGTCCTAACGCAGGTATGCCGAAAAGTGTTGACGGCAAGACTGTTTATGATGTAGACGAAAACGAGTTTGCTTCAGTTATGAAAGAAATTGCAGGTCTTGGTGTTCACTGCTTGGGTGGTTGTTGCGGTACAACTCCTTCATACATAAAAGCTACAGTAGAAGCTACAAAGGATATCAAAGCGAAAGCGATTGAAAAGAAAAATCTCACCGTTGTGTCATCTTACACAAAGGCGGTTGAGTTTAAGAATAAGCCCGTTATCGTGGGAGAGCGCATTAATCCTACAGGCAAAAAGAAGCTAAAAGAGGCATTAAGAGAAAACCGTCTGGATTATATATTAAATGAAGCTGTTTCTCAGCAGGACAAGGGCGCTAAGGTGCTGGATATCAACGTCGGTCTTCCTGAAATCGACGAGGTGAAAATGCTCACTGATACAGTGAAAGCTGTGCAGGCTGTGTCAGATTTACCTCTACAGCTCGATTCTTCTGACCCTGTTGCACTTGAAAGTGCGATGCGTATTTACAACGGCAAGCCGATGATAAATTCCGTCAACGGAAAGAAAAGCAGTATGGACGCTATTTTTCCGCTTGTTAAAAAGTACGGTGGCGTTGTTGTAGCTCTCACACTCGATGAAAACGGAATTCCGAAAACAAGTAATGAGCGAGTTAAAATCGCTGAAAAGATAATAAATGAAGCTGAAAAGTACGGTATCGATAAGTGCGACATCGTAGTCGATTCGCTCGCGATGGCGGTAAGTTCCGACAAAAACAGTGCGAAAACTACTATTGAATCGGTGAGAAAGCTCACTGATGACTTAGGCGTAAATACAATTCTCGGCGTATCGAATATCTCATTCGGTCTTCCAAACAGGGAGATGCTCAACTCATCTTTCCTTACCTTGTGTTTTGAAAATGGTCTAAGCTCAGCGATTATGAATCCGCTGTCAGCTAAAATGATGGAAGCGTACTATAGTTTTTGTGCGCTCAAAGGTCTAGATGATAATTTTGAAAGCTACATAGCTTTTGCAAGCGGACAGGAAGTTGCTGTTACCAAGACTGAGAGTAGCGATATTACGCTCACTTACGCTATCGAAAAAGGTTTTTCAAAAAAAGCATACGAAATCGCTCTTAAGCTTTTAGAGAGCGAAAATCCGCTGGATATAATCAATGAAAAAATCATTCCTGCGCTTAATACAGTAGGCGAGGGATTCGAGAAGAATACTGTTTTTCTTCCACAGCTGCTTATGAGTGCTGAGGCGGCAAAATCAGCTTTTGATGCGGTCAAAACCGCTATCAAGGAAAGCGAGAATAAATCTGCTGATAAAATCGTGCTTGCTACAGTTGAGGGTGACATTCACGATATCGGTAAAAACATCGTGAAAGTGTTGCTCGAAAACTACGGTTTCGAAGTAATTGACTTGGGCAGAGATGTGAAACCTGAAACGGTCTTACAGGCTGTTCTTGAAAATGATGTTAAGCTGTGTGGTCTTTCAGCACTTATGACTACTACTGTTGTTTCAATGGAAGAAACGATTAAGCTTCTTAAAGAGAAAGCACCGTTTTGCAAAATCGTAGTAGGCGGTGCGGTGCTTACACAGGAATACGCAGATATGATTGGCGCTTCGCATTACGCAAAAGACGCGATGGAAAGCGTAAGATATGCTCAAACAGTATTCGGTAAATAATTATGGAACTAAAAATACTTTTCGAAGATAAACACCTTATAGCGGTAGTAAAGCCGTACGGTGTGTTATCTCAGGGAAACGAGAAGACTAAAAGCATTTGTAATGACATCGCTGAGTATCTCAAGAAAAAAGGGGAGAAAGGCGAAGTTTTCGTGCTTCATCGACTCGACAAAACAACGGGCGGTGTGATAGTTTTCGCTAAAACTAAAGAAGCCTCGGCTAAAATGAGCGCGCTTATCCAAAGTGGCGAGTTTCACAAGGTGTACTACGCTGTAGTTGAGGGAAAACTAAGTCGTAATACGGGAGCATTGGGCGACCTTTTGTATCACGATAAGGCTAAGAATAAAACATACGTTGTAAAGCGAGAGAGAAAGGGCGTAAAGGAAGCTAAGCTTTGCTATGTTTCTCACGGCGAAAGTATCTATAACGATAAAGAGGTCACTAAGGTTGAGGTTCTACTATTAACGGGCAGAACTCACCAGATAAGGGTGCAGTTTGCATCTCGTAAACATCCGCTGGTAGGCGATAGAAAATACGGCAGTTCGATTAATTCTAAAGAAATCGCGTTGTGGAGCCGCGAAATTAATTTCAAGCACCCGATGACGAATGAGTTTGTGAAAATCACAGCAGAGCCTGAAAACGGAGTGTTTGATGTGTTTTAAGTTCTCGCGACCCTCATCGTGAAAATCAGGGATTTTTCCACCTCCCCTTCGTCATGGGGAGGTTTTTTATATATTCTGCTTTATTTATGGTATACGGACGACCACTGGTCGCCCCTAAAATTGTTACATCAACGCTACACAAAAATTTTAGATTTTTCTTGACCTTATAGGAGCGTTATTCTATAATTAAAATAACGGTAAACTCTTTAGAAAAGGAGAGAGAATATGAAAAAAATCAATGCTAAAGTAAATCTACTGGTTATCATCAGCGGTGTTGTGGTCGGTCTTGCATCATTACTGCTCACGTTTTTAGGTAATCCGAAGAATATGGGCTTTTGTATCGCGTGCTTTGAGCGTGATATAGCGGGCGCTTTGTCCTTACATTCTGCCGCTAAAGTTCAGTATTTACGCCCTGAGATTATGGGTATTATACTCGGCGCGTTTATTATCGCGCTTGTTACTAAGGAGTTTAAACCTAAGGCAGGCTCTTCACCTGCGACACGCTTTATTTTAGGCGCTGTTGTTATGATTGGTGCGCTCGCATTTTTAGGCTGTCCGCTGAGAATGGTTATCCGTATCGGTGGCGGTGATGTTAACGCTATGCTTGCACTGCTTGGGTTTGTTTTAGGTGTTTACATAGGAACATTTTTCTTAAAACGCGGATTTAATATGAAGCGCGCTTATAAAGCTACACTTGTTGAGGGGTTTTCGATGCCTGCTGTTGCGGTTGCACTTTTAGTGTTAGGAATTACCGCTCCTGCTGTTATTAAAATGAGCGTTGAGGGTCCCGGCTCTATGCATGCACCGTTTGTTATCGCTTTAGTAGTAGCTTTGGTTGTGGGAGCGCTCGCTCAAAAGAGTCGTCTTTGTATGGTAGGCGGTGTAAGAGATGTTATCCTTTTCGGTGACTTTAAGCTTCTCTACGGCTTTGTTGCTATTATTGTTACTATCGTTATTGGCAATCTGATTATGGGTAACTTCAATCTTTCAATGCTTAGCCAGCCTATTGCTCACTCTAGCACTTTATGGAATATCTTAGGTATGATGATTGTCGGATGGGGCAGTGTACTCTTGGGTGGTTGTCCGTTACGTCAGCTGGTTTTAGCAGGTGAGGGCAACGGCGACTGTGCTATTACTGTTTTCGGTATGATAATCGGTGCCGCTATGTCACACAATTTTGGTTGGGCAGGTAATCCTGACTCGGTCACTGAACTCGGCGAATACGTTGTCGGTGGTATCTCAAACGGCGGTAAGATTGCTGTAGTAGTTTGTATCGCTTTGGTGCTTATTATTTCTATCTTAAACTGTAAAAAGGAGAGCAAGAAAAATGGTTGATGCTAGAGGATATTTATGCCCGATGCCTGTAATTATGGTGCAAAAAGAGGTAAAAGAAAACGCTCCTGCTACTTTGGAAGTTTTAGTAGATGACGAGTGTGCTAAAGAAAACGTAACCCGTTTCGGCAAATCTCAGGGCTACAACGTAGCGGTTGAAGATACTGACGACGGCTTCAAGCTCACATTCACAAAATGATAGTAGTAACGTTTTATACTCATCTTTCCGCCTCTCTGACAAACAAAACTTTGGAGAAAGAAAACATCCAGTGTAAAATGGCTCCCGTACCAAGAGAACTCAGCTCTTCGTGTGGTAGTTGCGTAATGGTTGAGGGTGAAGAAGTTGACCTTAAACTCATAGACGAGGACTACGAAGCGGTGTATAAGCAAGACGGAAAAAACTACATAAAGATAAGCTCAAACGAATAAAAAGCGCCAGCCTGTGATATAAAACAGGTTGGCGTTTTATAATGTATTCAGTTAATGGAAATGGATATTCGGCGCTGATTCTAAAGGTCTGCGACGTGAGGTGACTTGAACGCCTTAGCGATACACGGCTACCTCGTCTTACCCTCATTGTGGGAACATTGAGGCACATCTTCGCTCTCGCTAAAAACGCTCCACTGGAGCCTTTTTACCTTCGAAAAATTCGTTCCAAATTTTCCTCGGCACACTCGCCTTCAAGAGTACCGCAGGTTCGACAACTTTTGATTCATTGACAAAAGGGTACCCTTTTTAGGATACCCTTTTATCAATGGTCCGAGTGACAGGAGTCGAACCTGCGGCCTCTTGAACCCCATTCAAGCGCGCTACCAAACTGCGCCACACCCGGAAATATCAGACGGTATATTATATGCGACATCCAAGCTTTATACCGCCTTTTCTACTTTATATTTAGTTTTATGTTTTGTCAAGTGTGTTCAAAAAACAATTCACACTTTTTGTGACCTGAGATTTAAATTCATCTTCATAGTAAAAGTGGCCCGAAAACTCGAAAGTATGCACTGTCATATTTTCATTGTTTTCAAAGTATTTGGCTGATTTTATGCTGACAAGCTCGTCTTTCTTGCCGAAGAATACGTGGCTAGGGACAGTTGAACTCAAAGCTATAGCTCTTGTATCATGACAGAGCTTTAACAGTTCAACAAAGCGTGGGAGAGTTGAAAAGTACTTCCACAGATACGGGGTGAGTTTTATGCTGATATCGTTATAGGTTGCAAGCTCTTCTTTGTCTTCTAGGTTATATTTATTGAAAGAAAACTTTAAAGCGCGGGAAATCATCACGGGTTTTACGAACACTTTCAGTGGAGGGTTTAAAAGCACCATCGCTTTGACTTCTTTAAATTTTTCGGCAATTTCAAGCGTAAGCAAGGTTCCCAGAGAATAGCCTATGATGAGGATTTTTGAGTGAGTTTTCGAAAGCTTGGTGAGGTGTTTAAGTACCTGAGCTTTCCACTTTTTCATAGATGTTTTGGAAAAATCAGAGACAGATGCCCCGTGTCCGTCAAGCAGTATGTTGCAAATAGAAACGTTTGATGGAATATACGGGATTATAAAGTCGAAATGGCGCGGTGTGGACATAATGCCGTGTACCATGAATACGGCGGTGTCGGCACCGTCTACTATTCTTATGAAGCTTTCGTGCATGTTCTGACTCATAATACACCCTTCTGCTAAGTTTGTTTTAGAAGTTTATTATACAATAGTTGTTTTACAAAGTAAACATAAAAAGCCATTTGCTTCCCACTATACTACTATAATAAAAGCGAAGAGCAGTCCGTTTCAGACTGCTCTTTCTTTATTTATTCAACTTCGGGTTATTCGTTCTGTCTAAAAGATAATCGATGCTTACATCATAAAAGTCTGACAGTTTAATGAGGATTTCTGCGGTGAGCGAGATGACGCCTGTTTCATATTGGGAGTAAGTGTTTTGTGATACATTTAAAATTTTTGCGATATCTTTTTGCTTAATATCTCTGTCTTCTCTTATGTTTCTCATATTTTCAAAACGCATAATAATCACCTCGGAAATATTATGCGATATCTGTAATAAAGATATTGACTTTTATCTGTAATACAGATAAAATAATCACAGAAGCATTAAATAGAGGTTGATGTTTCTGTGATATCATCAATAGCGGTGATAAATTCAAGGAAATTGTAAAGGGATACCAATATGAAAGCTATGGTCTGTGAAATGTGTAACAGCAACGATATGCTCAAACAAGATGGTATGTTTGTATGTCAGAGCTGTGGAACCAAGTATTCAGTTGAAGAAGCTAAGAAGTTGATGGTTGAAGGTACTGTTGATGTTCAAGGTACTGTTAAGGTGGATAACTCTGCTTTCGTCGAGAAATATCTCATTAATGCCCGTCGTGCTAAACAAAAAGAGGATTGGAAAGAAACCGAAAAATATTATAATCTGGTTGAGCAAAACGATCCTACCAATATTGAAGCTATTTTTTATAGTTCCTTTGCACGTGTAAAAACTGCTTTATTAGAACCAGAAACTAAAGATAAGAGACAAAGTGTTTTCAATGTATTAGTAAAAAGTGTATCCGTAATAGATGATAACTATGATGTCACAAACGAAGAACATCAGAAATTATTATTCGAAATACTGGAGGATATTAAAGGATTAGAAGATGGCTCCATTGTCCCCACAACCCATTTACAAGACTATGTAACAAAAAATGGTTATTTGGAGATTGTAGACCGTAGCCAGGTCGTTGAGAACGATTCCCTAGATGTTACTTATAATATGATAGACAAGGTGCTAGAAGCTTATGTAAAGTCATTTAATAATATTGCTAAAATGCAATGTGAATATTTATCCCAAGAAGAATTTCTTAAAAAGGCACTTGAATCAGTACAAAATGGATATCGGCACGTTGCTTTGGGTTATTTTAGTGCGTATATAAAGAAACACACTAACTCCCCCATTGGTTATGTAGGTGAAGCTTGGGCATTCTGTGCCGCAAGAACGCCCGAAGGAGAGAAAAAAGCCTTAGAGTATTTAAGAAAAGCAGCACAGTACAAAGCTTTTGATAATGAAGAAAAAGACAATCTTAAATTCCTTATCAACCGCAATGTTGATGATGGCATCACATTGTTGATGGCTGCTTCCAACCGATGTGATTATGAAGTAGCTAAATACTTGGTTGAGTCGGGTGCTGATATTAATACAAAGAGTGATTATAATACTACTGCTTTGTGGTATGTATGTAGCAAAACTCATCAGGCCTCTGATATTAGTGCAGCAATAAATATTGCAAAACTTTTGTTAGATGCAGGCGCAGATGCTAATGTAACTAGTTTGACAGGCGTTGCAACTTTAAACTGTCTAACACATTCAGCAATAGCTTCTATGATAAAATCTAAATATCCTAATTTGCAACAACCCAAGGGTAGTGGTTGCTATGTAGCTACTGTCGTTTATGGTTCTTATGATTGTGCAGAGGTCTGGACTCTCAGAAGATTCAGAGATGATACACTAGCAAGCACTTGGTATGGT
Source organism: Ruminococcus sp. (assembly GCA_017464765.1). Classification (GTDB taxonomy): domain Bacteria; phylum Bacillota; class Clostridia; order Oscillospirales; family Acutalibacteraceae; genus Ruminococcoides. The sequence goes on along the minus strand of JAFTYK010000028.1, from coordinate 11,556 downwards.
CGAGCTTTCATCAAAACATACTACGCAATAAGTCCTACACTTGTTAAGTGGTTTGGTGACACACAGTGGTTTAAAAACATGTGGAAACCTACACTTGATAAGATGGTTAGGAACCTTAACAACAAAGGTGTTGAAAACACACCATACAACGATAGAGAATGGTAATATAAAAGAGCAGTCTGAAACGGACTGCTCTTTTTTCTAATCTTTATGCTTTTACAGCTTTCAGATCAGGTTTGCGAGGGAAAGCTGAATCTGTGTTGCGTCTAAAACAGTGACTTCACCATCGTTGTCTGTATCAGCGAGCGCTGATTGTTCATCAAAAAGTGGTGAAAGCTGAGCCAGATGAAGCTGGATAGCGGTAGCGTCAAGGATAGAAACCACACCGTCACAGTCAACATCTCCGAGAATGGTGCTGTTCTTAGGAAGAACTGTGACATCGTAAGCGATATCATAGCCCATAAAGTTCAGCGTTACGTTATATACACCGTGTGCTGTAACTTTGCACGGCAAGACGTAGTATTTATTACCGTCTATTGTCTGGGTGTCGGCGTTAATATCTTCGTCTGTGAAGGTTTTTTGTGTTCCGTCTTTGAACATTACTGTAAACTCAATACCGCTCAGGTCGCTTGGGGAGAGGGTATATACGTCGGTGTATTCGTTGTAGGAGAAAAACTCTTCGTCTGTGAATACGTATTCTTTTATTGGTGCTTTTACTACTGTACAGCTTGAAACAGGGGATTCTAAAATGGTGATATAAAATACGTCTTTAGCACCGCCAAGTTCTACATACACAGGGTTTTCTCCCAAGGTGAAATTCTCGCTGAGCTGGTTGTCGTAGACAGAAAAGCTCATACTGTTTACGTCGTCGTAAATGCTCACAATCTCTGTGCTTTTGTCGGTATATGTAACCTTGATTTCAAACTCTTTGGTGTCGTAGCAGTAATAATAAAAGCCTTCGTCTTCGTCGTAATATCCGCCGCTGTTTTCGTAGAAATATATCGGGGTATTATTCAGTATTTCGATGCTTTCGATATTTGATGGCAAAACGGTCAGCTCAAACGAGGTCTTCGCCGCACCGCAGAATATCTCAACCACAGGATTTTCCTTTTTATAATCAACGCTGAATGAGAGTGGGCATCCGTTGATGTATTTCGAGTCTGTGTTGTAGCTCCAGTTTACAGTAGCGCCGTTGTTCATGGTAGCTTTAAGCTCAAGTCCTGAGTAGTCAACATCGTACTGTACGGTGCCATATTCGTACTCAAGTTTATCAGGGAGTTTTGTGATTTGTAGGCTTGTTACGGCGAGTCTGGATTCCTGTATATATACGGAGAATCTGCCGTCGTGGAATATATCGTAGGCGGTAACCTCAAATATATATACGTCGCCTTCGCGCATATATACCGTTGCTTTGAAGTCGCCACCGCCGTTGCTGTTATCGTCAGTTGTGACAACGTTACCGCCGCTGTCTTTTACTGTAACGAACAGGTCAAAGTCGCTCATAGAGTAAAACTCAAAATATCCGTCATACCCAGCGCAATAAGAGTAGTACAGCACATCATTTGTGCTTGTTAGCTGTGCGTCGTGTTCCTCTTCAAGAAACAACGGTCTTGTTGTAACAGCGCCTGATGTCACAGCGGCAACTGAAATAATGCTGAAAACAAGAACGATACACAAAAGTAATGACAGTAATCTATTCATAGTAATCCTCCTTTTTTATCAGTTATATACTAAAATTATACCATAAACCAGAAAGGAAAGGTCGCCAAAAGTTTTAGTGCAATTTTGTGCATTTTATTCAAAGGGGCTTATCCGCAATAAAAAACAGCCCCCGAAAAGGGAGCTGTGATTTAACTTTAACAGTTTTTATCAGTCGTTATCCGGGAAGAACTTGTCGTGGATTGCTTCGACTGCGAGGTCAGCGTCACGCTTGTCGATGAGAACTGAAACCTTGATTTCAGATGTTGAGATCATCTGAATGTTAATCTGTCTGTCGTAAAGAGCCTCGAACATTGTTGAAGCAACACCTGCGTGTGTTTCCATACCAGCACCTACGATAGAAACCTTAGCGATTTTGTCGTCGTAGTGAACAGCGCCTGTGCCGTTATCACTAGCAAATTTCTCAACGATAGCTACAGCCTCTTCGCCCTTGTCCTTTGGTACGGTGAATGTGATGTCCTTTGTGCCATCTCTACCGATTGACTGTAAAATGATGTCAACGTTGATATCTCTTGCTGAAAGCTTTGAGAACATTTTGAAAGCAAGACCCGGCTTGTCAGGGATACATGTTACTGAGATACGAGCTACGTTTGTGTCTTTAGCTACACCGCTAATAAGCATTTTTTCCATTTTAGGTTTCTCCTTTACGATAGTGCCTGGCTTTTGTGTCAGGCTTGATAATACTTCGAGTTCGATGTTATATTTCTTAGCCATCTCGACTGAACGGTTGTTAAGTACCTGTGCGCCGAGGGTTGCAAGTTCAAGCATTTCGTCGTATGAAATCTCGTTTAACTTGATAGCGCCCTTGACTTTTCTAGGGTCGGCTGTGTAAACACCTTCAACGTCTGTGTAAATCTGGCACAAATCAGCGTGCATAGCAGCAGCGATTGCTACAGCAGATGTATCAGAACCGCCACGACCTAATGTTGTGATATCATCGTAACGTGAAAGGCCCTGGAAGCCTGCTACGATAACGATTTTCTTTTGGTCGATTTCCTTCTTAATTCGGCTTGTGTCAACCTTGCGGATTCTAGCCCATGTGTGGGAAGATGTAGTCTTAAAGCCTGCCTGCCAGCCAAGTAGTGATACAGCAGGGTATCCGAGCTTGTGGATAGCCATAGCTAAAAGTGAAATTGAAATCTGCTCACCAGAAGCGAGAAGCATATCCATTTCACGTTTTGATGGTAGGCTGTTGCCGTTAATCTCAGCAGCCTTTTCGATGAGGTCATCGGTAGTGTCGCCCTGTGCGGAAACTACTACGACTACGTTGTTACCTTTTTTGTAAGTGTCAGTAACTACCTTGGCGACGTTCATTACATGCTCAGCGTCTTTAACTGAGCTGCCGCCGAATTTCTGTACAATTAAACTCATATATCTGCTCCTTTACAGATCGCCGATACGGATAGCGGACTGAACTTTGATTCCGCTATTATTCAGGCAATCGATATTGTTAAGAATTGTGCCGTAAGCGAGTGGCTCACAAACAAATGCAATTTCGTTTTCCTTTGCTTCATCGTTTTCTAAAACGTGAATGTCAGAGAATAACTCTTTTGCTTTATTATATGCAAGCTGTGTATCATCTGCAAATGCACGGATGTACATAGCTGTAACAGACTCTTTGTAGTCGATAACTGAAGAGTTATCGGAATCAGTCCAGAAAAGGTGCTTTCTGACTTTCAAGTGCTTTACGCAGTCAACTACGTCGGCAACAACGGCTGAAGCTGTAGGCAGTTTACCTGCGCCTTTGCCGTAGAATACTACATCGCCTGTGCAGTCGCCACGAACCATAATGCCGTTGAATACGTCGTCGATATTAGCGAGCTGGCTCTTGTTTGGAATAAACATCGGAGCGACTACGATGTCGCACATTTTGTCAGGGAGACGCTTAACCTTACCTATAAGCTTGATTACGCCGCCCCAGATTGAAGCGTATTTTACGTCATCTAAAGTGATTTTGGTGATGCCTTCGGTGTGGACAGCATCAGGGTAGATGTGTTTACCGTAAGCTAAAGATGCGAGTATACAAATTTTTCTGCAAGCATCGTGACCTTCAACGTCAGCCTCAGGGTTACGCTCAGCGTAGCCTAAGTTTTGAGCAAGCTTTAGTGCTTCATCGAAGTCCATGCCTTCGTTAATCATTTTAGTTAAGATGAAGTTGGTTGTGCCGTTTAAGATACCTGCAACTTCACTGACATTGTTAGCAACAAGGCACTGGTTCATAGGGCGGATAATCGGAATACCGCCACCAACAGATGCTTCGAAAAGGAAGTTTGTGTTGTTGTCTTTAGCAATCTGCAGAAGCTCTGCACCGTGAGCAGCAACAAGCTCTTTGTTTGAAGTTACAACGCTTTTGCCGTTTTCTAGGCAACGCTTAACAAAATCGTAAGCAGGGTTAACTCCGCCCATAACTTCAACAACAACCCTAACGTCGATGTCGTTTATGATGTCGTTGAAATCCTTTGTGAAACGGTCAGCCAAAGGACTTTCGGGGAATTCTCTTAAATCCAAGATGTGTTTTATGTAGATCTCTTCGCCAACTGACGCGAAGAGTTTCTGTTTGTGTGTCAACAGGATTTCTGCGACACCTGAGCCAACCACTCCGTGACCCATAATAGCAACTGAAACCATAATATTTAAACCTCTTTATAATATAATGCAAAATTAGTTATTTACCGGAGAAAAAGGAGTAAGCTCAGGAGGAATTACAGATGGTGTTTCCTCTGGAGGAGCTGTTGTTTCACCGGTAGTTTCGCCCTCGGACGGCACTGTGCTTTCGCCTTCGCCTGTAGCTGACGGGTCTTCACTTGATGCTGAGTTTGTTGTAGGGGTGGTTGTGGAAGGTATCGTGTAACCACCTGCTACGTGATAACCGCCACAGTAATCAGGCATATTATCTTTTGTGTAATAGCCTGTTGCAGTGGACCCGCAGAAAGAAGAAGCAAGCAAGCCCGAGCCTTTGCAGTAGGTTGCCGTGATAATATCCGACGGAGCTTCAAACTCTTTGAGCTCCTTGTCTTCAAGGTAATTAACCATTACCTTGCGCCATGTTGCCGTAGCAACTCTTGTGTATACTGTAGCAGGGGTATCGTAACCTGTCCATATAGCGAGTGTGCAGTATGGAGAAGCTCCTACAAACCATGAATCCTTATCGTAGTCGGTTGTACCTGTTTTGCCGATGATTTCCCAACCAGGGATACCAACGGTGCTTGAGTATGTGTGAGTAGAAGTGTCTACGTTGTACTTTAATGTACGGTTCATAGCGTAAGCTGTTTCAGGGGAATAAGCCTCAACAGGGATATTGTTTCTGTTATCAAGAATAACAGTGCCGTTAGCATCTGTTACGTAGTAGTAGGTGTAAGGCTCGTAGTAAAGACCGCCGTTGCCTGTGTACTGCATAGCAGCAGCCATTTCTCTGACAGTTACACCGCCTGACATACCACCGAGTGATAAAGCACCCAAGGTGTAAGGGTCAATTTCAGGGTCAAGGTGTTTGAATCCCATAAGGTTTACAGCCTGATTGTAAGCTGTTTGTGTGCCGACAAGTTTCATTGTCTGAACAGCGGCGGCGTTGGCTGACCATGAGATAGCTTCAGGTACAGTCATCAGCCCTTTGTAGCCTGTGTACGAGTTGTGAGGACCAGGCTGTCCCGGACCGTAGTAGTTCTCGATAGGGCTGTCATCAACAATGCCTGAGTAGGTAGTGATTCCCATTTCGTGGGCGAGAGGGTATGCGAATATCGGCTTGATAGTAGAACCAGGCTGAAGAATCGCATCTGATGCACGGTCAAAAAGCAGGTTGCCGTCTTTTTCCTGAGAGCTACCGGTTGTTGCGATAACTCGTCCGTCAAATCCTACCATAGTCATACCAACCTGTAAGTCGGTGCCAAAGTCATCGTTCATGTGAATACCTTCGTATTCAATCATTTCCTGAGCTTCTAAGTCCATAGCACAGTAAATCTGAAGACCTTCTGTGTAGAGCTTGTCGGAAGCGGCATTTTCGCTTATATCGTAGTATTTAGCGAGGTCACGGATGAGGTCGCCCTGCATCTGGTCAATGTACCAGTTCTGAACGTTTTCTTCCTCTTCTTCCTCTTCGTCGTTTTTAGAATAGTCAATAAACTCGAGAGACTGAGACTGCTTCATAGCTTCGTCGTATTCTTCTTTTGTGAGCTTTTTCTGCTCATACATCTGGTCCAGAACAATCTCACGACGGATTTTGTTATTCTCAGGATAAACAAGAGGGTTCCACTTAGCAGGGTTCTGGGTGATGCCTGCGATAGCGGCACACTCACACGCTGTACATTCGCTGATATCTTTGCCGAAGTAAAGCTCGCTTGCTGCCTGAACGCCCTGAGCATTGTTACCAAAGTTTACGACGTTTAAGTACGCTTCCAAGATGTCGTCTTTAGAATACTCTTTTTCGATATTTAAAGCACGGAAGATTTCCCTGAGTTTTCTTGTCAGAGAAACTTCGTTGTCGTCTGTGATGTTTTTGATGAGCTGCTGGGTTAAGGTTGAACCGCCGTAGCTATCGGAACCTGAAAGAAGACTCAAGACAGCTCCTCCTGTACGCACCCAGTCAACGCCGTGGTGGTCATAGAATCGCTTGTCCTCGATTGCGATGATAGCTTCGCCCATTTCAGCAGGCATATCCTGAATGTCAACCCAGATACGGTTTTCTGTACCGTAGAGTTTCTGGTATTCAACAAACTCGCCTGAGTCAGGGTCTTCAATGTAAATAAACGAAGACAGGTTAAGACTTCTGGCGTTAAGGTCAATACCCGTAGGCTCGCTCGCAATTTTGAAAACATAGATACCTAAAGAAATTGATACTATGATGCCTGCACACACTAAAATCGCAAGAATTGTCTTGATGACTTTCCATAGCCCTGAAAGCGCTGTGGGAAAAGTCGCGGTTTTTTTGGTTACTTCGATTTTATCGGTGTACTTGCTGATGTCGGTTTTTCGCATTTTTCCGACCTCCTCATAAAATACATATAGCCACAATAAGTATATCACTAAGTTTGAGAAAAATAAATGTTTTTTTAAAAATTATAATTAGATTTTTACATTAATATTAAGGTAAAAAATATGAATATTACATAAAAACAGTGAGAAAATAGTGTAAAGAGGTGTTCTTTGTGAAGAAACTTATACTTATTTTCGGTACTTTTGCTATAATTTGTGTTGCTATTTCGGCTACTTTCGACAACATTAATCCGAATTCAGTTAGCGACACTCAAATTCAACTGAGTGAAAACGATGCTATTAGTGACAGCTACACCATAAAAAGCGAAAACGGCAGAGTGGTGGTGTATAAGGGGGACGAGCTTCTCATTAAGACTTCAACATCAACAAGCACCCTCCCGAAAAAAGACGAAAAAGAACTTCTTTACGGAATTACTGTAAAAACAAGACAAGAGGTAGACAGGCTTTTGGAGCAATACTGCTCGTAGGATTCAACAAATTTTCAGTAGCGTTTTTGTGAAAAAAGTATAAGCGATGAAAAGTGAAGAGCAAAAAAGTGCTATAAATCATGGACTAAAATTATCTTTTTTTATTTTTCCTGGTGTTTTTTTAATCTGCTTGGGCAATAAGCACAAATATCTACCACGTTTATTGTTGATTATTTCCAAAAAGGCTCTGCTCTTTCGTTGCGTTACACAGAAGACTATATGAGCGACTTAGCATTTTGCACAAAGGGTTGAGGTTAAGTTTATGGCTTTTGTTGATTGAGGTTTTTGTAACTTTTTTGTAAAATATATAATGTAATATTAAATCTTTAGGAGGTTACAAAAATGGCATTCAAAAAGCACTTTAAAAGTGTTGTTTGTCTTCTCATGACTATGCTCATGCTTTTTAGTGTAGTTATCGGCGTTAGCGCTGCTGAGGAAGAGCTTGTATCAACCGGTGCAAGCGGTACGGTTTACTACGAAAACAACACTAACTGGTCATCTGTTTACTGTTATATGTGGAATGGTAGCGGTGATCAGAAAAACGCTGAATGGCCTGGTCAGCCAATGAACAAAGTTTCAGGTAATGTATGGTCATACACTACTACTACTGACTATCAGAACGTAATTTTCAACAACGGTAGCGGTGGCACAGGCAACCAGACTGCTGACCTTACTTTCCCTGGTAGCGGTCAGATTTACAACGGTTCTTCATGGAGCAAGTACACTGAGCCGGAATCTTCATCTTCTACAGAGGATTCATCAAGCGACACACCAACACCAACACCTGGTGGTGATTACATTTACTGCGAAAATGCTGCAGGTTGGGGTAGTGTTTACTGCTATATGTGGAAAGATGGCGCTGGCGACAATCAGGCTTGGCCTGGTAAGGCTATGGAAAACATCGGCGACAACATTTGGAGATACGAAGTTACAGGAAACTTCAATATGATTATCTTCAACGGCGGTAGTGACAGCCAGAAGACAAGCGACATGCAGTATCCTGGTGGTAACTACATCTACAACAACCAAAAAAATGAGTGGAAGCCTTTCGATACTTCACCAATCACAGTTAAGAACTTCGCTATTGATGTTGAAGGCACTGTTTACAAGAACATGGACATCACAGTTTCAGCAAACGCTTCTTCAACAGGCGGTGCTGTTGCTTACAAGTTCTCTGTAACAAACGGCAGTTCAACTACTACACTCAAGAACTTCTCAACTGCTAACACTGCTAAGTGGACTCCAACAGCTACAGGTACATATACTATCACAGCTGATTTCAAGGACGCTGCAGGCAACACAAACCAGAGAACTCTCAAGGTTACAGTAGCTGATGATTCAGGTATCGCAGAGCCTATCATCAAGAAGGTTACTCCTGCTGCAGGTGAGGTTAAGAACAACACTAATATGAACATCGCTGTTACAGGCGGTGGCGGTAAGGTTGGCACAAACCTTCTCTTCTACAAGTACACAATCAAAGATGCTAACGGTAAGGTTATCAATGTTCCTTACTACTCAAAGCTTGGCTCTTACACTTTCAAGCCGACTGCACTTGGTAATTTCACAGTTACTGTATCTGTACAGAACTCTCACAACTCTATTATCGAGCGTACATTTACTTATAACAGTGTTGTTAATCCTACAACACCTACTGAGTCAACATCAGAAAAGCCTACAACAAATCCTGGTCCATCTAATATTTTAGGTGACGTAGACGGCGACGGTATCCTTTCAGTAATGGACGCTACAAGAATTCAGAGATACAACGCTCAGCTTATCACAAGCGCTGACTTAAACCTCAAGCTCGGCGACTTTGACAATGACGGTCTTGTTACTGTAATTGATGCTACTAAGATTCAGCAGAAATTAGCAGGAATGTAAGAAAGGAGGTAACGCATAATGAATACAATTAAAAGAATTTTAGCGATTGTACTCGCTATCATGGTGATTGCTTCGATTGCTGTTATCTCTGCCACAGCTACTAACACTGATGTAGCACAAACATCAGCTTCAGGCATTACTGTTCACTATGAATCAAAAAGCGCAGTTCCTTACTGCTACTACTGGAACGCACTTCCAACAGACGTTTCAACAACTTATCCTGGTCAGAAAATGACTAAGGAAGCTTCTATGACAGGTGGCTACTGGTATACTTCTAAATTTGCAAGTGCTACTAAGATTAACCTCCTTTTCACTAACGGTTCTACAGCACTCTCAGGTCAGCTTTCTGACGAGACTTCTGTTGACGAAGCAGGTGAGTGGTGGTACAAGGACGGTAAGTGGACTACTTACAACCCTTATGAAAGAGAAGTTCCTGATCGTTCAGATTTAAGAGAAGATTCAATCTACTTCATCATCACAACTCGTTTCTACGATGGTGACACAGGCAACAACGTTCACTGCTGGGACGACAAACAGGCTAACAACCCTGACTCTGACCCTGCTTGGCGTGGTGACTTCAAGGGTCTTATCGATAAACTCGACTACATCAAGGCTTTAGGCTTTAGTGCTATCTGGATTACTCCTGTAGTTTCTAACGCTTCAGGTTATGACTACCACGGTTATCACTCATTCGATTTCACAACTGTTGACGTTCGTTACGAGAGTAAGGGCGCTACATATCAGGATCTTCTCGATGCCGCTCATCAGAAGGGCATGAAGATCATTCAGGACGTTGTATGGAACCACACAGGTAACTTCGGTGATTCTTTCTTAGGTCCTATGTTTACTAAAGAATACGACAAAATTCAGGATTTAGGTTCAACTGACTGTATGAAGGTTATTCCTGGTTCTGATTTAGCTAAGAACTATCCAAACTACGACAACCTCGACGGTGGTCTTCAGTTCCAGGCAAGACTTGACTGCTTGAAATCTCACCAGTCAGGCGATAAGCTCAACAAGAACGAGTACTACCACAGAGAGAAGAACATGGGTTACGAGTCTTCAATTGAGCAGCAGGGTTCAATGGCAGGCGACTGTGTTGATATCAACACTGAAAACCCTAAGGTAGCTGAGTACATCACAGACACATATCTTGAGTACGCTAACATGGGCGTTGACGCTTTCCGTCTTGATACTGAAAAGCACATCAACCGTTGGACACTCAACAACGCATACTTCAACAAGTTCTACAACATTATGTCTATGAAGACAAACGGTAAAGAGAACTTCCACATCTTCGGTGAGGTTTGCTCGCGTGTTCGAGAGACTTGGAACCACAACATTCCATCTTCTTCACCTGCATTCTTCACATGGGAAGAGACAGAAGCAGCTTGGAAGGGCAACTGGAATTCAACTCATCCAACAGCTAACATCGCTACTTCTATCAGCCACTACGATGCTCATAGAGATCCAGCAGGTCACCCAACTTCTAACAATGAGAAGCTCAACGGTATTTCATACCACACACCTGACTATTCTAAGTCAAACGGTACTTCAGTTATCGACTTTACAATGCACTGGAACTTCGAAAATGCTCACAACGCATATCGCGCAGGTTTAGCTGAAGACCAGTACATGAACGACTCTACATGGAACGTAATGTACGTTGACTCTCACGACTACGGTCCAGACGGTATGGAGAAGACACGTTACAGCTTAGGTACACAGGCTTGGGCTGAAAACCTCAACCTCATCTTCACATTCCGTGGTATCCCTTGCGTATACTACGGTACAGAAATCGAGTTTGCTAAGGGCGTTCCAATTGACGTTGGTCCTAACCAGCCACTTTCAACAACCGGTCGTGCATACTTCGGTGACAACATTCAGGGTAGTGTAACAGCTACTGACTTTACTAAGTACACAGCTTCCGGTACAGTTGCTAACACACTCAACAACCCACTCGCTAAGCACATCCAGAAACTTAACGCTATTCGTCGTGCTGTTCCTGCTCTTCAGAAGGGTCAGTATACAAACGATGGCAACTACGTTTCAGGTAACCTCGCTTACATCAGAAGATACACAGCAAACGGTGTTGACTCACTCGCATGTGTTGCTATCACTGATGGCGCTACATTCAAGAACATTCCTAACGGTAAGTACATCGATGCTGTTTCAGGTGATGTTAAGAATGTTACAAACGGCACACTCACAGCTTCTGTAGGTGGTAAGGGTGATATGGCTGTTTACGTATGCTGTGCTTCAGGATTCAAGGGCATCTCAGGTGCTATCGGTCCATCAGGCCAGACATACCTTAAATAATAAAAAAGCATAATGCTTAATAAAGACAGCGTGCCTTTTCGGTGCGCTGTTTTTTATTTTGTTTTGAACGCTAATACACTCAAAAAACTCCACCCAATTATAGCGGAAAAAACGGCAAAAATTGCATATAACTATGCAACTTTTCACAGAAATTCATAAACATTTTACACATTCATTTATT
>JAFTYK010000027.1 GCA_017464765.1 Ruminococcus sp. | reverse complement strand
TAGGCAAAAAGAAACCCCTTAAGGGGTAGCCTGAGATAGTAATGCGGTCGGCAAACTATTCAGTACCCCTTGAGGGGATATGCTTGTAAAATGCCCTTATAGGGCTTACTCAAGCCTCCGGCTTAGCCGGAGGTTCTGACTGTGCGCTGAGGTGCACAGCCCTCGAAATAACGACGGACGAGCCGAGACTGCCCGTAAGACACAAAGTGTCTGCAGGGTGGTTGAGCGAGTAGGAGTTATTCGAGGAACAGCGCAGCACAACGAGGCGTGATATTTTGTGCGCTGAACCAATGGTCGCCCCTACGAAAATGTTTGTGCGACGTCAGGGAAGCTGTACCCTACGGGATTGCCAGCCACAACATATTCCACTTTACAAAGCGATAGTTTTATTTTATATTTAAAATGAGATAGTTTGTGAAACATAAGGGAGGTGATTTTGTGAGCGAAAAGTTAAAAGAACTTCGTAAAAAAGCGATGGCTCTGCCACTTTCTCCGGGCGTGTATATTATGAAAAACAAAAATCGTGACATAATATATATCGGAAAAGCTAAAGCTCTGAAAAACCGTGTCAGCCAGTACTTCGGCTCGCAGAATAACCACCCGGAAAAGGTTAGGAAAATGGTCGAGAATGTCGATGATTTCGAGTACATTATCACCGATTCAGAGTTTGAAGCACTGATACTTGAGTGCAGTCTAATAAAACAGCACACTCCGAAATATAACATTCTCTTAAAAGACGACAAAGGCTACAGTTATGTGAAAGTCACAAACGAAGAATACAGACGCATTTCATACGTCTTGCAAAAGGGCGATGACGATGCAACGTACATCGGACCGTACAAAAGCAGTTTTTACGTAAAAAACAGCGTCGAACAGGCGCAGAAGATTTTTCGCCTACCTACCTGTAGCCGCAAATTTCCGCAGGATATAAGAAAAAGCAGACCTTGTCTTAACTATCACATCAAGCAGTGCTGTGGTGTGTGTACGGGAAAGGTGAAATTAAAAGATTATAACGAGCTTGTCGATGAGGCGCTGAGCTTTCTAAAAGGCGGAGATACCAAGTCCATAAAGCTTTTGACAGATAAGATGATGCAGGCGTCCGATAATCTCGACTTTGAGCGCGCCGCTAAAATCAGAGACCAGATAAACGCGATAAAGAAGATGCGTGATAAGCAAAAGGTGGTTAACACTTCAGTAGAAGAACAGGACGTAATCGCCTTTGCTACTAACGGAAAAAAGGGTTCGTTTGAGGTGTTCCGTTTTGCTGACGGTCGTCTTTTTGACAGAGAGAATTTCATCGTTGATGACCCCGGTGACGAGAGTAGTGCGCGCAGTGAATTTTTACTTAGATACTATACTATAAGAGATGATGTGCCTAAAAATATCGTTCTTGATTCTGAAATTGAGGACGCTGAAGTTTTCGAGCAGTGGCTAAGTGAAAAGCGAGGCAAACGCGCCTATATTACAGTTCCTCAAAAAGGTGAGCAGAAGCACCTTGTCGATATGTGCAAGCAAAACGCTTTTGAGTCTCTAGCTCAGCTTGAGGGAATAATCGGAAAGCAGTACGCAGTTCTTGAGAGTCTGAAAGAGCTTTTAGGACTCAAGAGTATTCCGTACTACATCGAATCTTACGATATATCAAATACCGCAGGTGACGAAAATGTTGCAGGTATGGTAGTTTTCGAAAACGGCAAACCTAAAAAATCAGCGTATAAAAAGTTTAAGATAAAGTCATTCTCGGGACAGGACGACTACGGCTCTATGGCTGAAGTGCTTACTCGTCGGTTTACTGAGTATAAGAAAGCACAGGAAAACGGCGAAACTGATACAGGCTTTTCTAAACTCCCCGACCTTATTCTGCTTGATGGCGGTAAAGGTCAGGTGGGTGCTGTAAAACCCGTACTTGAAAGCATGGGGATAGATGTTCCGCTTTTCGGTATGGTAAAAGACGATAAGCACCGCACCCGAGCTATCGTGTCTGATACGGGCGAAATTGCTATCCGCCCTGACAAAAATGTTTTCAGCTTTGTGACGGGTGTTCAGGACGAGGTGCATCGATTCGCTATAGGTTTCCACCACCAGCGAAAGAAAAAGTCGATGAAAAGCTCAACTTTGCAGAGTATCTCTGGCATTGGCGAAACAAGAGCAAAAGCACTTCTGAAGTATTTTCGAACACTCGAGAATATCAAAAACGCAACACTAAAGGAGCTTGAAGATGCTCCGAAAATGACACACGACAGTGCGTTATCAGTGTATAAATATTTTCATAACAGCGAGGAAAATATATGAGAGTAATTACAGGAAAAGCAAGGGGCAGGATTTTGGAAACTTTGAAAGGTGACGACGTCCGCCCTACAACGGATAAAGTGAAAGAAGCGATTTTTTCAGCTGTGCAGTTTGAACTCGAGGGCAGACACTTTCTGGATTTGTTTTCGGGCTGTGGACAGATGGGAATCGAGGCACTCTCTCGAGGATGCGCAACCGCTACATTTATTGATAAGAGCAAAGCGGCAATTAAGGTGATTGAGCGCAATTTATCGGTTACAAACTTGAAACAGTTTGCGAGAGTTTACAACGCTGACTCGGTGAATTTTATCAAAAACAGCGTCGAAGAATACGACATCGTCTTCCTTGATCCACCATATAACAAGGGGATTTTACAAGAAGTTATGCCACTTGTTGCACAAAGAATGAAAAAAACCGGCGTTATTATTTGTGAAAGTGCATTAAATGATGAAATATTACAAAAATATTACAAATTTACTCTTGACAGAGAACGTACCTATGGTAAAATAAAGGTAAGCATATATCGTCACGAGGATTATGTATAACTATATATAGTGGTTCGTGAATTTTCTTAGGGGGCTTGTATGAATAACACCGTTATTTGCCCCGGCAGTTTTGACCCGGTGACGCTCGGACACGTTGATATCATAAAAAGAGCGTCGAAAATGTTCGATAAGGTTATCGTCGCTGTTCTTGTCAATATGAGTAAAACCCCGAGCTTTACCATTGACGAGCGCATCGAGTTTCTGAAAATTGCTTTGGGCGATGTCGATAACATCGAGATAGTCGGTTTTTCGGGACTTCTGGCTGATTATGCCAAGGAGCGAGGAGCTAAGGCTGTTGTAAAAGGACTTAGGGCTATGTCGGATTTTGAATACGAATTTCAAATGGCTCTTACTAACAAGAAACTTAACCCTGAGCTTGATACTGTGTTCTTGACATCTGATTCGCAGTATATGTATCTTAGCTCAAGTATGGTGAAGCAGGTTGCGTCTTTAGGTGGGGATATTAGCTTTTTCGTACCTGAGAGTATCCATGCTAAGGTTTATGAGAGATTAAAAACAGGAACTAGAAAGGAAACATTAAAATGAGAGTGGATGAACTAATCAACGAGTTGCAGGATTTGGTAGCTGACGCTAAGGCTGTACCGCTTACAGGCGGTAAGGTTATGGTTGACGCTGAGAAGATATATGATATTCTCGACGAAATCCAGGACACTTTGCCTGCTGAAGTGAGACAGGCTAAGAACATCGTTGCTGACAGAGGTCAGATTATTGCGGAAGCTAAGAAGGAGTCTGAGGACATTATCCGTGCTGCTGAAGAGCGCAAGAAGGCTATGATCGAGGAATCTGAGATCATGCGCGCTGCTAAGGCTGAAGCTACAGAGCTTCTAAACGAAGTTAAGTCCAAGTCAGCTGAAATGCGTAAGGCTGCTAACGACTACGTAGAAAACATTATGAAGAAGACTGACGATGCTATCACAGCACAGCTCACAGAGCTCAGAAAAACTCGTCAGAACTTAAGAATCACAAAGAAATCATAATTAGTAAAAAACTAGTTAAGATTTTATATCGTTTTACATCGAAAGTAAGGCTCCCGAAAAGGGAGCCTTTTCTTGTATAATGAAAACCACGTGATAGTCGCGTGGTTCCAGAAAGGTTAACCGATAAAAAGAAATACAAATGATACAAGGGAAAGGCTCCCCTGTGCAAGGGGAGCTGTCAGCGTAGCTGACTGAGGGGTTGTTAACGTAACATTCGTATTAAATCATCCTGTGAAACAATCTCTCCACCACTAATCGTGGTCCCCCTCCCTTTACACAAGGGAGGCTTATATTATCTTTCATTTTATGAGTAGCAGTAACGGACGCACGGTTGACAGGCCAACAAAAAGCGCACTTGTGCGCCGCCAGTAGTATTAGGGTTATACCCGAAAATGAAATACCCTCTGTTTTACAGGGGGATACTTTTTTGCTACCCCTTCGCCTATTTGTAGAGGCGGTCATCGACCCCCGCAAATGAGGGGTTGTTTAAGCAGCGGTCCGAAATAATACCTGCGCTTGTTTTTTCGTGCGACCAATGGTCGCCCCTACGGGAATGTGTTTGTGGGAAGATATTATTTCTTGTGTAATATCAATAATTTCTCGTACAGAAAATTTCAAATTGTAAATTTTTTGTTATAAATCGTAACTTTTTTCTTGATTTTCTATTGTGTATAGTATATAATCGTTGTATAAGTGGCACGAAGTGTCATTTTGTGGATAATGTTGCACTAAATTTACGGGAGGTGGCAGAATGTTTTCAGGTACTTTTAATCAGACTATTGACCAAAAAGGCAGAGTGATTCTGCCGTCTAAGTTCAGAGAAGAACTCTCTGACACCGTTTATGTCACATCGGGATTCGAAAACTGCGTCCAGATTTTGTCTGGTGAGCAGTTTGACCGACTCAGAGAGCAGATTAGAGAGCTTCCTGCTGATAAAGCGTTATCTCTTCAGTATATCTTGATTTCTCCTGCTACCGAGGTGAGCGTTTCTTCTCAGGGCAGAGTTATGATTGCCCAGAAACTGCGCGAGGACGCCTCTCTTTCTAAAGATATCGTCGTAGTCGGAATGGATACCCGAATTGAAGTGTGGGATAAAGAAAACTTCGAGGCATTTATTGAGAAGCAAAAGCGTGAGTCTGTGAAAGAGGCTCTCGAGCTTTTGAGACTGTGAGGGCGTATGAGCTTTTCACACATTCCTGTATTGCTTAATGAAACCATCGACGGTTTGAATATAAAAGAAAACGGAATCTACGTTGACGGTACCGCAGGTGGCGGTGGCCATTCAGCTGAGATTCTGTCGCATCTGAAAAACGGCAAGCTGATTTCCATTGATCAGGACCCCGATGCTATACAACACGTAAGAGAGCGTTTCAAGGACAACCCTAACTCCATTATCGTTAAGGGTAACTTTTCTGATATGAAGGAGCTTTTGAACGCTCGCGGAATATACTGTGTCGATGGCGTAATGCTTGATATCGGCGTTTCGTCCCATCAGCTCGATGTCGCAGAGCGTGGCTTTTCTTTCCACGAGGACGCGCCTTTAGATATGAGAATGAGCCAGTCGGGCGAAAGTGCCGCGGATTTAGTTAATACGCTCGAATATGCTGAGCTTGCGAGAATTATCAATAACTACGGCGAGGAGAAGTTTGCTTCTTCAATCGCGAGAAATATAGTGAAAGCAAGACAGGAGAAGAAAATAGAAACCACTCTTGAACTTGCTGAAATCATCAAAAACAGCGTGCCACAAAAGGTAAGACGTGACACACACCCTGCCCGAAAGACTTTTCAGGCGCTAAGAATTGCTGTTAACAAAGAACTTGATGTGCTTGAGAGTGGTCTTGACTCAGCTTTTGAGCTGCTCGCAAGCGGTGGTCGTCTTGCTGTTATTACTTTCCATTCACTCGAGGACAGAATCGTAAAGCAGAAGATGGCTTCCTGGTGCGTGGGTTGCACCTGCCCGAAGGATTTCCCTGTGTGCGTGTGTGGAAACAAGCCGAAAGCTAAGCTTGTGAACCGCAAACCTATCGTCGCTACAGACAGCGAGCTTGAGCTTAATGTACGCTCAAGAAGTGCGAAACTTAGGGTGTGCGAAAAGCTGTGATTTTGCACAAAATCAGTCTTTAATTCTTATGCAGAATAACAGTAGTCAAAACTTCTATATGAAAGGGTAAATAAACCCTATATTTGTATCTATTTACTATGGACTTTGTACATACCCTATGGTAAAATGATAACAAGATTGTAAATAGTGTTACAATTTTCTTCAAAATACTACAACTTGTGGTATTAGACTAAGCGTTACAATATATTGTGGATATCTCGGATATCTTATGAGCGGGTTTTGGGTTTGATTTTCTGCTCGTAAATTTAATTGTATCAAATATGTAATTTTTCAAAACTTACCTTGGTAACGCTACTTTTTTATCGATTTTTCCTACTTTACATATCGCCTGAAAAACAGAAACCAAAAAACAGAAACCAAAATGTTGAAAACGGGGGCATCTATGGCTTATTACGATCGTAATCTGGCTTATGATTTGCGCTTGTTTGAGGAAGAGGAGATCTACTCTTCCACAAAAACCCCTGAAGAAAAGCAAGCGAAGAAGCCGAAAAAAGAAAAACTGAATACAGATGTCGAGCTTCAGAAAAACGAAGAGAAAACTACCCACAAACGAATTAAGCGCAGAAAGAACAACTTTTTGAACATTTCACTTGCGGTTGTCTTTGCTGTTGCGATTGTAGTGGTAGTCGGTCTTATCATTCACGGACAAGTTCAGCTAACTGAACTTAATCAGCAGATAAGCGCTGCTAAATCTGATTTGGAAGAGCAGCAGAGCTTGTACACCCAGCTTGAGATGAAGGTCGACGCGAGCATATCAACAGCCGTTGTTGAAGAGTACGCAGAGAATTCCTTGGGAATGACCAAGGTGTCTAACTCCCAGAAAGAGTTTGTCAGCCTTTCTAAAGGTGACAAGGTTGAGCTTACGGAGAAGAAGGACGACACCGTGTTTGACGCTATCGCTGATGCGATTTCGTCGCTGTGGGCATAACTTTGCACAATGGTTAATAGTATGTATAAGATAAGAGTTGAGATTTTGTCTTAACTCTTTTTCTGCTATTGTATGGGGTTGTTTTTTGATCCCGATATTCGCAGAAATTTAAAAAATTGTGATGAAAATGATAAAGATTTCAGACTTTGGTCTAAAAATTCTACTACTGATTTTGAAAGGAGAGTGACCTTATGGGTGCAAACCAAAGACTCAGACAGCGTACTGTATGGCTGTTGATTATCATCTTGGTTTTGGGCTTTGGCGCAGTTATCACACGACTTGCGTATTTGCAGCTCATAGCGGGTGAGGATCTCCAGCAAAAGGCTGTTTCTCAACAGCTTTCCGATACGACAATAAGTGCTAAGCGTGGTACTATATACGACAGAAACGGCAAGATTTTAGCTCAGAGTGCATCTGTTTGGCAGGTTGTTCTTTCTCCTGCGAGTTTCAAAACTGACGAACAGCGTATCTATGTTGCCAATCGTCTTTCAGAGATTTTAGGACTTGAGGCTGAAGATGTACTTGAGAAAACTAAACAGAACAGCTACTACACCGTCGTCAAGCGTAAAATCGAAAGCGAAGAGCAGAAGCAGATTTTAGAGCTTATGAACGAGGTTGAGGATAAGTTTAAGCTTTCCAGTGTTATCGCACTTTTAGATGACTACAAGCGTTATTATCCGTACAGCGAGCTTGCATCATCGGTTATCGGCTTTACAGGTTCTGATGATCAGGGACTTTCAGGTGTTGAGTATCAATACGATGAGTATCTGACAGGAACACCGGGCAGACTCGTCACTGCTACTAACGCTAACGGAACAATTATGCCGTTTGACTACAGTCAGAACATCGACGCTATCGACGGTAATTCTCTGGTGCTTACAATTGACGAAACTATCCAGAGTATTATTGAAAAATATATGAGAAACGCCATTAAGGACTACAAGGTTTACAACCGAGGTGTCTGCATCGCGATGGACCCTAACAACGGCGAAATCTTAGGAATGGCGACAGTCGGCGGTTACGACTTGAATGATCCGTTTACTATCAGCAAAGAAGAACAGAAAAAGATAAGCGAAATCGACAAGGACTATCTTCTCGAAAAAGGATACATCACTGAGGAGGAAACCTATACCGCTGAAGAAATGAGCGAGATTTTAGCTACAGCGAAAAGTGAGGCTGAAAGCGCTGCTCTTTCAAAAATGTGGCGAAACAAAGCGATAAGCGATACATATTATCCGGGTTCGGTTTTCAAAATGGTACCTCTCTCAATGGCTCTTGAGGAAGGAACAGTGAATAAGGATACCCGCTTTAACTGTATGGGTGTATTCAACTTGTACGGAGAAGATATCAACTGCCATAACACAGGCGGTCACGGAACACAGACTTACGCTCAGGCGCTGTGTAACTCATGCAACCCTGCGTTTATTGAGATTGGTCAGTCCGTAGGCGAAGAAAAATGGTGGGAATATTATCAGGCATTCGGTTTTTCCGAGAAAACCGGAATCGATTTACCCGGCGAGTCCGATGACATATTCTTCTCTGAAGACGGTACTATGGGACCTGTTGACTTGGCGGTTGCGTCTTTCGGTCAGAACTTCTCCATAACACCAATCCAAATGATTACAGCAGCTTGCGCGATTGCTAACGGCGGCGAACTCGTTCAGCCACACGTTGTTAAACAGATTCTCGATTCTGAAGGTGCGGTTATTGAAAATATCAGCACTGAGCCAAAACGTCAGGTTATCTCAAATCAGGTTGCAGAGGAGATGCGTGGCATACTCGAACAGAACGCAATCGGCGGAACAGGTAAAAACGGCTACGTTGCAGGATACCGAGTTGCAGGTAAAACCGGTACATCAGAGAAACTCTCTGACTCAAACGGCGACGGTGTGCAGGACTACATCGCTTCCTACTGTGGCTTTGCTCCTGCTAATAAACCTGAAATTGCGATGCTCGTGTTCTTTGATACTCCGCTTTCAGGCAACTACTACGGTAGTGCTGTTGCGGCTCCTGTATTTGCAGGCATTATGGGTGAAGTTCTTCCTTACCTTGAGCTTGATGCTCAGTACACAGAGGCTGAGGCTGCTAACATTGATACAACAGCAGGCACATACACAGGCCTTTCAGTAACCGAAGCTTCAAAGAGTGTTAACTCCGACGGCTTTGATGTTACTATAAAGGGCGAAGGTTCTACCGTTGTCGCTCAGGTACCTGCCGCAGGTAGTAAGATACCAACGGGCGGTACGGTTGTACTTTATACTGACGAAACAAGCGTCGAAGAAAAGGTGACAGTGCCTAATCTCATCGACTACAGCGTAGGTGATGTGAACTACATCGCATCGTACTACGGTATCAACATCAGTATCACAGGTGCAGTTAACTCTGCAGACGCTGTGGCAATTTCTCAGGATATTGCCGAGGGTACTACAGTCAGTCCTGGTACTGTCGTTACTGTAACGTTCAGTTCCGGTGGCGTAAACGACTAGTTTAAACTTAACTAAAATAAATGAGGTGTAAAAATGGAAATAGGAATCTGGGCTTTTGTGACAGCTATAGTTTCATTTGCAATTTCAGCTGTATCGGGTAGATACCTTGTACCGTTTCTTCATAAGCTGAAATACGGCCAGACAATCTTGGATATCGGCCCATCTTGGCACAAAAAGAAGCAGGGTACTCCTACAATGGGCGGTTTGATGTTCATTTTAGGTATTGTTCTTTCTACCGTAGTATCAGTAATTCTTTTTGCGGTTTTACACGAAGGCTTCGGCACTACCGAAAAGTTTGTAATCACAGGCCTTTGTATGGCACTTTGCTATGGCGGAATCGGTTTTATCGACGACTATATCAAGGTTGTGAAAAAGCGTAATTTAGGTCTTACTGCTATCCAGAAACTTGTTATGCAGTTCTCTGTTGTAGCACTTTATTTGGCTGTGATGCGACTTTTAGGTGATAACACCGACATTGCTGTTCCTTTTGTCGGAATGGTTGATTTAGGATTTTTCTACTACATTATCATGGCGCTTGTTATCGTAGGTATTACAAACGCAGTTAACCTCACAGATGGTATCGACGGTTTGGACGGCTCGATTACATTTTTTGTGGCACTGTTTATGATGATGATTGCCAATGTTCTCGGATTTTTCGATTCAAACGTGCTTTTATGCGCATCAGTTGCAGGCGGATGCTTGGGCTTCTTAGTTTGGAATTTCCACCCTGCGAAAGTTTTTATGGGTGACACAGGTTCGCTTTTCTTAGGCGGTATCGTGTGTGCGATGGCATTTGCTATGGATATGCACCTTATTATGCTTTTGGTTGGACTTATGTACCTTGTTGAGATGTTCTCTGTTATGCTTCAGGTGTCCTACTTCAAGATTTCTCACGGCAAGCGAATTTTCAGAATGAGTCCTATCCACCATCACTTTGAGATGGGCGGCTGGAGCGAAATGAAAATCGTTGTTGTTTTCTCTATGATAACCGCTCTTTGTGGTATCATTGCTTTATTACTCGTAATTTTCGGCTGATAGATATACATTTGAAAGGAGATGAATCAGTTGAGTCAATATTCAACCGGTACAAATAGCACCAGAAGATACAGCACAACTGGTGCGTCTTCCAGAAATCACACTTCACAAAACCCTCCTCAGAGAGTGGTGAAAAGAAAGAAACAGTTCTCGCTTTTATCTATCGGCAAGGGCTTGGACGTTCCTTTCTGTATGCTCATCGTTTTACTTCTTGCTATTGGTATTACGATGATGTTCTCAGCGAGCTATCCTGTTGCTTTCTACGAAATCGGCGACAGCTACTACTATCTGAAGCGTCAGCTTTTGTTTGCTATCGTAGGTCTTGCAATTATGCTCGCGGTATCGTATTTCGACTATCACCATTTCCATCGTTTTTCCGCGCTTATCTTGGGTGTTTCTTATTTTGCACTTATAGTTGTACTTCTTATCCCGTCTGAAACGGGAGTCAGACGATGGATTGGTATCGGTGACTACGGTATTCAGGCATCGGAAATCAGCAAGTTTGCGATTATTCTTTTCCTTGCCCATTGGGGTAGCCGATATTACAACAAAATGCACACCTTCAAATATGGTGTACTTCCTGGTGCGGCGGTTTTCGTTTCGACCGCTATACTCTTGCTTTTGGAACCTCATTATTCCTGTATCGTAATCGTGGCTTTACTTACGGTTATTATGCTTTTTGTATCGGGTATCCGAATTAAGTGGATAGCTATAGCTGCTGTGCTTTTAGCGGCAGCGATACTGCTACTATGGGCGACGGGGCTTCTGACTTACGCTATGGACCGAATGGACGGCTGGGGCAAGGCGCTCGAGTATATTGATGAGGACCAGTGGCAACAGACCTGGCAGACTCGAAATTCACTTTATGCTATTGGTTCGGGCGGACTGTTCGGACTTGGTCTTGGTCAGTCGCGACAGAAGTATCTCTACCTTCCTGAGCCACAGAACGACTTCGTTTTTGCTATCGTGTGCGAGGAGTTAGGTCTTATCGGTGCGATTGCTATTTTGCTTATTTTCGCACTTCTTGTGTGGCGTGGAATTGTTATTTCTCTGAGAGCTAAGGACCGTTTCGGAAAACTTTTGGGTATCGGTCTTGTATCCCAGATTGGTCTTCAGGTTATACTGAATATTCTGGTTATCACCGACTGGCTACCAAACACAGGTATCAGTTTGCCGTTCTTTTCGTATGGTGGTAGTTCACTTCTGATGCTTTTGTTCCAGATGGGAATCGTTCTTTCGATTTCTCGTTCTGCTAATATCGAGAAGATTTAGTGTTCACAGGTTTTAGCAAATAGCGGGCGAAAATAGTCCCTCAACATCAGATACCGATATATTTTACTCACTCTAAGGAGAACTTTATGAGAATTTTACTTGCGGGCGGCGGTACAGCAGGACACATTAACCCTGCACTTGCCATCGCTTCTTATATAAAGGAAAAAGAACCGGATACTGAGATTTTGTTCATTGGAAATAAAGACGGAATGGAGCAGACTTTAGTTCCAAAAGCCGGCTTTTCGATAGAATCAATCGTTATCAGCGGATTTAAACGTAATTTCAAGCCTCAGTCTATCGTTCACAACGTTAAGACTGTGTCTAGAATGTTTACATCTTCAGCAAAAGCGAAGAAGATTATCGCACAGTTTAATCCTGATATATGTATCGGTACAGGCGGATATGTTAGCGGTCCTGTTGTCAGAACTGCCGCTAATATGGGTATCCCTTGTATCATTCACGAACAGAACGCATTTCCGGGTGTTACTACAAAAATGCTTTCGAAGAAAGTAAAAAAAGTTATGCTCGCTGTTGAAGACGCTAAAAAACATCTTGACAGTAATGTAGACTTTGTTGTTACAGGTAACCCGATAAGAGAGCAGATTCTAAGAGTTGATAAAGAAGAAGCAAGGCGTGAACTCGGTCTTGATGAACGTCCTGTAGTGCTTTCTTTCGGTGGCTCACTAGGGGCTAGATGTATCAACGAAGCTGTAGCAGGTTTAGTAGTTAGAAGTGCAAAAGACCAGAAGTATCAGCATATCCACGCTTATGGTCAGCAGGGTACATGGTTCCCTGAAAAAGTCAAAGAAAAAGGCATTGATATAGAAGACTATAAAAACCTCGATGTAAGACAGTATATTGACAATATGCCTACCTGTCTTGCGGCTTGTGATGTTGTTGTTTCCCGAGCAGGGGCTATTACTCTTTCTGAAATACAGGCTAAGGGAAAACCCGCGGTACTTATTCCGTCTCCTTATGTTGCAGAGAACCACCAGTTCCACAACGCTATGGCGCTTGTTAACAAAAAGGCGGCTTCGATAATCGAGGAAAAAGACCTCACCGAAGAAAAGCTAATCAAAGCTTTGGATGATATGGTAAGCGATAAAGCTTTACTAAAAGAGTATTCAGACAACGCTTTGGCTATGGCTATCACTGATAGTAGCGAGCGTATTTACAATATAGTGAAAGAAATTCTAGGCTAAGATTCACAGTACAACCACTCTTTTCATAGGATATATGCGTGTAGACTTATTTGTGAAAGGGTGTTTGTGGTGGCAAAACTTCTTATCTCCGGTGGTAGAAAACTTTGTGGAGAAGTTAAAGTACAGGGAGCTAAAAACAGCACATTGCCTATTTTAGCGGCTACATTATTGTGCGAGGACGAAAGCGTTTTGTTCAATTGTCCGAAGCTCACAGACGTAGATGCAACGATAAGAATTTTGCGATATTTAGGGTGTAAGGCGACTAGAACTGACAGCACCCTGATAGTTGATACACAAAGTATGAAGCGCTCTGATATACCTCACGATTTGATGAGGGAGATGCGCTCGTCCATTATATTTTTGGGTGTGCTGATTTCACGATGTGGCAGAGCTAAAATGTCACTGCCGGGAGGCTGTGAACTCGGACCTCGCCCAATTGATTTGCATTTGTCGGCTTTAAGACAGATGGGAATTGAAATAACTGAACAACATGGTGAGCTGGAATGTGTTGCAAACGATGGGGTGAAAGCTTCGAAAATTGCGCTTTCTTTCCCAAGTGTCGGAGCGACGGAAAATATTATGCTCACCGCTGTTAAAGCGAAGGGTACTACCATTATAACCAACGCGGCTAAAGAACCTGAAATTGAGGACCTTGCAGATTTTTTGAACAAATGCGGAGCAAGAATTTCGGGTGCAGGAGAAAGCACCATTATTATCGAAGGCGTTGAAAAACTTTATGGTTGCAGTCACTCTATAATTCCGGATAGAATTGTAGCGGCTACGCTTTTGAGTGCGGCTGCGTGTACATCGTCTAAGATAACATTAGATTCGGTGATTCAAAGTCACCTGTCTTCAATAATACCTGTTTTTGAACAGGCAGGGTGTGAGATTACGTGCAGAAGCGGTAAGCTTACAATAGATTCACCGCGTAGGCTTTACTCTCCGAAACTTGTCAGAACAATGCCGTATCCGGGTTTTCCTACCGATGCTCAAGCGCCTGTTATGGCGATGACCTGTAAGGCGCAGGGACTGACGGTTTTTGTTGAGAACATATTTGAAAGCAGATATAAGCACGTTGACGAGCTTAATCGTCTTGGTGCAAACATAAAGGTAGAGGGCAAAGTTGCTTTAGTTGACGGAGTGAGACATCTCTTCGGAGCTAGAGTAAGGGCGCTTGATTTGCGCGGTGCTGCAGCGCTGGTGGTAGCTTCGTTGTGCGCTCAGGGAAACACTCATATTTGTGGAGTTAACTTCCTTGAACGAGGCTATGACGAGCTTGAAGTTGTGCTTCAAAGCTTGGGCGCAGACATAAAAAAGATTTAGTTAAATTAAGGAAAGTTAAAGGAGGGATTTGCGTGAGAAAAAACGGTTTTAGTGATGATTATCGTGACAGTTACGATTCTTTCGATAAACCTGATATTATGGATAAAATCGGCGACAGTTTTTCATCGGTATTTTCGCGCAGGTCCCGTAAGAATGATAAGGCTGACGACCTTTTATATGAGTTTTCCAAAGGCTCGGACGACTTTTTTGTTGACGAAAGAGTCGAGAGAAAAAGGGAAAGACAAAATGTAAAACAGCAGGAAAAATCTGCTAAGAAAAAGGCGAGAAAAGCCAAAGCGAGAAAGCCTGTTTCCCCGCTTATGCGTAGAATCCGTAATATTATCACAGGCTGTGTGATTGTTGCAGTGGTTCTTATAATTTGCGTTGTTTTGTCGCTCACTGTTTTGTTTAAGACCCAAAACTACGAGGTTACAGGTAACACAAGATACAGCGAATCAGAGATTATTTCCACATGCGGTATTTCAAAGAGCGAGAATATTTTCTTAGCAAACAAGAAGTCTGCCTCAAAAAGACTTATAAAAGAATATCCGTATATTGAAGAAGCAGATGTGTCTTTTTCTATTCCTGATACAATCACCATCGACATAACCGAGGCGGTGCCTGCGTATGTAGTAAGAGTTACCGATTCGCAGTATCTCATCGCTTCGTCTAAGGGCAGAATACTAGAGCAGGCCGACTCGATTGACGGTTATGATATACCACTGTTTTTAGGACCAGAGGTAAGCACTGTGACTGTGGGTGATTATGTCGAATTTTCCGATGAAAATACGTTGAAGATTATCAACGAGATAGTTACTGTTTTTGTCGATAACGGCTACAAGGGTATCACTGAAATTGATGCTACCGATTCGGGTAACTTAAGTTTTACTTATGACGATAGAATCAAAGTTAAACTCGGACTTCCTGAGGATTTGAGCTATAAAGTCAGAACAGCTATGACTATCATCACGGAAAAACTCGACCTTAACGGCTCGAATACAACCGAAGGTGAGCTTGATGTGTCTACCTGCAATACTACGAAGAAATCGTATTTTAGAGAGCAGTCGCTGATTGACGCTCAGGTAGAACCGACACAGCCGATTGATAAAGATGACGCAATAAACGGCAGTGACTATGTTGACGAAGATTACGACGGCTACGATGATATCACAGGCGAGATTATTGAAACGCAGGAAGAAGAGTCAACAGAGGAGGAAACCCTGTCACAAGACGACTGGTATTTGTGATAATGTTAAAATTTTTCGAATATTTCAAAAAAATATTGAATTTATCTTAGTTTTGTGTTAAGTTATAAGGTAGTAGAGTATAATACTCTAAGTATGTGGTTTTATTTTTGTAAAAATTCCGTTTAGGGAGGATTTTAATATGGCTTTTGAGTTAGAGAAGGAAATGATTGATTATTTACCTGTTATTAAGGTAATCGGTGTCGGCGGTGGCGGCGGAAACGCTGTTAACCGTATGATTAAAATGGACGTTAAGAATGTTGAGTTCATCGCTGTTAACACAGACGAGCATGTTCTTAGATTCTCACAGGCTGACCAGAAGGTTCAGATTGGCGAGAAATCCACTCGTGGTAAGGGCGCTGGCTCTAAACCTGAGGTTGGACAGGCTGCTGCTGAAGAAAACAGAGAAGAAATCGCAGCTTTACTCAAAGACACAGATATGGTATTCGTTACTGCCGGTATGGGCGGTGGTACAGGTACAGGTGCTGCTCCAATAGTTGCTAAAATCGCTAAGGATATGGGTATCATCACTGTAGCTGTTGTTACAAAGCCATTTGCATTCGAGGGTAAAAAGCGTATGGCTCAGGCTGAGCAGGGTATTGCTGAGCTTGCTGCTTGCGTAGACTCTTTAATTATCGTTCCTAACGAAAGACTTAAGTACGTTTCTGACCAGTCTATCACACTCCAGAATGCGTTCACTATCGCTGACGATGTGCTTAGACAGGGTGTTCAGAGTATTTCTGACCTCATCGTTGTTCCTGGTCTTGTTAACCTTGACTTCGCTGACGTTACTGCTGTTATGAAAGACGCAGGCTACGCTCACATGGGTATCGGTAAGGCTACAGGTAAGGACAAGGCTGCTGTTGCTGCTGAGATGGCTATATCCAGCGCACTTCTCGAAACATCTATCGACGGTGCTGAGAGCGTTATCATCAACATCACAGCTTCTCCTGACATCACACTCGAGGATATCGACGCTGCTTCAACTATGATTTCACAGAAAGCTAGTGAGTCAGCAAACATCATCTGGGGTGCTGTTATCAACGAGGATATGAAGGACGAAATCAGCGTTACTGTTATCGCTGCAGGCTGTGGCTCAAACAACGATAACTCAAAGGCTTTCCCAAGCTCAACACCTGAGAAAGCTGACGCTCCAAAGGTAGAGGTTGATTCTTCTGACGAGGACGATTCTTTCTACGATATTATGTCTATTTTCAACAGCTAAGATAAACAATAAGTTATTGCAAAAGTTAAGGGCAACCGTTCTGGTTGCCCTTTTTTTGTATGCTTTTTTGTTTTAATAAGAAAGCTGTGCCAGTTTTAGCTGAATAGCTGTAGCGTCTAGAACTGAAACTTCGCTGTCATCGTCAAAGTCAGCTAAGACTTCAGCTTTTTCGTCAGCCCAAGCTTTAAGTTGCGCGAGTACCATCTGGATTTCAGTAGCATCCATTACAGAAACAACTCCGTCACGGTCAGTATCTCCTAAGATATTAAAGTCGATATGGTTACCATCTTCGTCGAAATGTGACGGATGTAAGCAGTTGCTTTCGTCACCGTCTTTCACTAGACCGTAGCAATTATCACCGTAGTAGTAATACCATTCTCCGGCATACGTTTGCTTCAGTCCTAGTTCGCCGATAGAGATTATGTCAGGGTCTAAAACGAAAATCATATTATCGAATGATTCAGTACCCTCAGGGTAGTTAGGCGACTCGCCCGGGTCGTAGTATTCGCTCGGGATATTGATGCTCTGGCGGTCGTATTCCAATCCTAGCATAATATCGTAGGTAGGGAACACAACGTTGTTGTTGAAAATAATGGTTGTGACTTCCACAGGTACATCTGCAAAGAACACGTCAGCAGTGTCTCCCTTTTCCATAGTGTAACCGGGAAATTCTTCGGGGTTATACAGGTTTGTGTCCCACCAGTATATAGCAGGGGCGTCTGTGTATTCATTGTACCATGATGGAACAAACTCGCTGGAATATCCGTAAGGGTCATCACTTCTGTCGCCGTTTTCACCATTTGGCATCATAAAGTAGTATCTATATGTAGATACTTTTTCGCCTGTCTGTGATTCGTACTGAGAGAGGGCATCTTTTGCTGAAATGTCGCTACAGATTGGCTCTCCGTGATGGTGGTCATCACGGATACAGTCTGAAGAGTCGCCGTTTTTTTCTGTGCCGTAGCAACCGTATCCGTAGTAATGGTACCAGTCGCCGTCGTAAATTTGCTTTTCAGTAATGTCATTGAGCTGAACTTTGTCAGGGTCAATGATGTATATCATTTCGTTTTTATTTTCAGTATCGATAGCTATTGTTTCTCGTACAAAATTGACCATCGGGTCATACACTGCATCGAAAGAAACCTCAATATCGTTGCTAAATATAATCTGCTTTACTTCTTTAGGAATGTCTGCGTAGTATACACCGCCGGATAAGTGCTGTAAGTTATATCCCGGGTAAACAGGAGGGTCGTATTCTCCGCTGTCCCACCAGAATACGGCAGGTCCTTCGGAATATTCATTGCACCAGCTTTCTGCGAACTTTCCGTATGCAGTAGACTGAGGGTCGTCGCCTTTCTGACCGTTTTCGCCGTTTGGCATAAGGAAGTAGTAGCGATTTGTTTCAAGCTTTACATCGTACTTCGACTCGTACATATTCACAGCATCTTTTACAGACTTGTCCTTGAGCCATCTGATGATAGGAGTACCGCTTGTTTGCATACTGGTGCTGAATACGATGTCGCCAATGTCGGATTTTTGCATATTGAGAGTACTTGTGGAATTCCCGTTTTCGGTATAAAAGCGGATTACAAGCGAGGTGTAGGTGTCGAATAAGTGTAACAGGTCAGACATATCATAAGACCATATACCATCGCCATCAGTGTCAGTACACAGCGACTCTTCGGAGTGTTCTGGATAAATGAGATGTCCGTTTGTTCTTCTGATGCAGCAGAAGATTTTTTTGTAATTTTTCCAGCCCACTGTGTTTGCGTCGAAGTATATGAGAGAAGACTCTTCTGTGTTGAAGCTTGTATCCTGTGAAGTGGCAGTAGCGGTTATGGAAAAGACTGATGCAATCATAATCACAGCCAGTATCATACTGATTACTTTTTTCATAATATCACCTCTTACATTATAAAATGGTGTTATGTTGTACATAGATTTATCTAAGTCCTGCAAGTTTTTGCTGAATAGCAGTAGCGTCCATTACTGAGCGCACGCCGTCGTGGTCAAAGTCGTTTGTACATGTTATTTTGTCGCCGTAAACGTGCGTTTCTGTAATGAAGTCATCATTGACATTGATACCGGCTTCCATTTGCTGGATGCATGTTGCATCTAGAATATTTATATCATTGTCAAAGTAAGCATCGCCAATCAGGTTAGCTTCAAGTTTAGGTAAGAGATGCTTTGTGAAGATTTCCTCTTTACCGCAGAGGTCTTTTTTCCACGCGTCTTCGATAGAGTAGAATTTCTGCTCACTTTCTATATATACGTGATACGAGAAGTCTGACGGATAGCTTTCGGTACCGTACAGAATGTAGTCATCAAACACACCGTACACTGTGTAATCTGATACAGGTTTACCTCTTCTACCATATACTAAAGACCACGCTGGGGTACTTTCGTTTTCTTCGTAGTGAGAGTACAGCGGTCCGCTGTACATATGCTTGTCATCTTTAGATAATTTCATATATTCTAAAAACTTTTCGTAATAGCCACTGTGGTCGTGGTCGTCACGGATACAATCGTCCACATTGCCGTCCTTTACAGTGCCAAAGCAACCATCTCCATAGTAGTAATACCACTCACCCCAAAGGGCTTTTCCTATATAACTTATGTCGCCTAAGAGATAAATATCAGGGTCAATGACAAAAATCATATTATCAAAGCTCTCTATACCTTCAGGATATAAATCGGACTCGCCTTTCTCATATCCCAAAAGGTATGTCTGTTTAACCTCATGTGCGTCATTGTACTGTGGAGCTTCAGTATCCATACCGCCGTCAAAATGGTTGTTGAAAACAACACACTCTACAAAATCGGGAATATCGGCGTAAAAAACGCTGTCAGAGTCGCTCTCTGTCATCGCGTAGCCCGGCCAGTTGTTACAGTCGAGAGAAGTGCCTGTGTCCCACCAGTAAACGCCTGCGTGGTCAGCGTTTTCGTTGTACCACGATGGCAGAAACTCGTTTGCAAAAAACCAATCCTTGCTTCCACGAAATCCGTTTTTGCCGTTTGGCATAAGGAAATAGTAGCGTTTTGTTTCTACCTTTTCGCCTGTTTCTTTTTCATACTGCTCAACAGCCTCTTTCACTGACATATCAACGCTATAGGCAGAAGTTACAAAAACAGAAATACTTGAAAGAAGTAATAAAACACACAGTAAAATGCTCAGTAGTTTTTTCATAATATCCTCCAAATTAAATTAATTGTTGCTAAAAATATTTTTTATAGCTGTGCGAGCCTTAGCTGAATAGCTGTAGCATCTAAAACTGAAACTTCGCCGTCTTCGTCAAAGTCAGCCAAACTTTCAGTCTTTTCATAAGCCCACTCTTTAAGCTGTGCGAGTACCATCTGAATTTCGGTTGCGTCCATAATGGAGAGTGTGCCGTCTTTGTCAACATCGCCTAAGATGTCTTCAACATGGTTTCCTTTGTCATCATAATGGTCATCTCTGACACAGTATTTAGTGTCTCCTCCCTTAACAAAACCATAGCATCCGTCACCATAGTAATAATACCATTCTCCTGAAAACGGAGATTCTTTATAAAATGACCAATCATTGATTGAAATTACATCAGGGTCTACAACGAAAATCATTTCGTTGAAGCTTTCTACGCCACTTGGGTAGTTTGGTGATTCGCCTGCATCGTAATACTCACTAGGAATGTTAATAGTTTGTTTTATCTTGAGAGCTTTAGGGTCATCGATTGATGAATGGGTGATGTTGTTGCTCCAGATTATTGTTCTTACATTTTTTGGAACATCGGCATAAAATATGCTGTCACTGTCACCTTTTTCTACCAAGTAGCCTGGGAAAAACTCGGGATTGATTGTGTCATTGTCCCACCAGTAGATAGCAACATCGTCTGAGTATTCATTGTGCCACGACTGGGCATATTTTCCGTAATTTCCTGTATAGTTGCCGTTTTCGTCAGTAGAGTAATCGTCGCTTTTTTCTCCATTTTTGCCGTTTGGCATAAGGAAGTAGTAGCGGTTAGTTTCTATTTTTTCGCCTGTTTTTTCTTCGTATTCTTCGACTGCTTCTTTCACAGACTGGTGTTTGTGGTCTTTGTTTAAGCATTTTCCGTTAATTTTATCAGAGTAGCACGTTCCACCTAAGTGGTAATACCACTTACCACTGCACATCGCCGTAGTTGTCATTGATGCTCTGTCCATATCGTCGAAGACATAAATCATATTATCGCAGTCAGTAAGTCCCTCGCCATAGTATTCATTAAATTCAGGACCTAAGGTGAAGGAAATACAACTGCTGTACACAGGAACCTCGCTACTTACTACAGCATTGTTAATCCAGTAGCTGCTGACACCTTTTGGAATATCAGCGTAATAAACGTTCTTTGTAAAGGATTGTTCAATAGTGAATCCCGGATATTGATTTGGGTATGGAGCATTACTGCACATATCCTTGTTGTAGGAGATACAAATATTTGAATAATGTTCGTTGAACCAGTTTGGGAGGACTTCGCCGTTTTGGTCAACAAACTTTTGGCTACCGTCAGGAATGTAGAAGTAGTTGCGGTAGGTCTCAAGCTTTGTGTTATGCTCTTTTTCGTATTTTCTAACCGCTTCTTGTAAGGACGGGATAGAAAGCGCGGTTTCGTGTCTCCATTTTATCAAAGCTCGTTTGAATTCAGAGTGATTTTCGCCCGTAGCATAAATCGTATCTTTTATGTTATTGGTCTGCATTGTCAGCTCAAAGGTGCGTTTTCCTGTATCTGTCACAAAGTAAACCTTGTAAATGTTGTGTTTAATAAGGTTAATCTTGGATTTGTTTAAATCGTAGGTGTAAACACCGTCTAAGTCATAATCCGTGCAAAGCGCAGGGACGGACTTTTCAGGATAGTAGGCGGAGCCTGCGTACGGTTTTATTATGCAGTAGAGCTTTTCAAAATCTCCCCAATCTGCGTTTGAAGGGTCGAAGTTTATGAAGAGGTTTTCGTGGTCGTGGTCATCACGGATACAGTCAGTTTCATTTCCGTTTATTACTGTTCCGTAGCAACCATTACCGTAATAGTAGTACCATTCACCGCCCCATACTCTTGAAGTTTGAGAGTTGATATCACCATAGACGAATATATCAGGATCTATAACAAAAATCATATCTTCAAAGTTGGGCAAACCGTAGGGGTAGGTCTCAGAATCGCCGACTTCATATCCATGGAGTGGGAGGTTATCTGTCTGGCGTGCATCGTAAAACTTTTGGCTTTCAGTATCCATTCCACCGTCTAAGTAATTATTGAAAATAATTGTATCTACAAAGTTAGGAATATCAGCGTAATAAACACTGTCAGAGTCCGCTTTTGTTATCTCGTATCCGGGCCAATATTCAGGGTCGAATTTTCCTGTGTTCCACCAGTAAATACCAGCAGTAGTAGCATTATCGTTGTACCATGATGGAGCAAATTCACCTTCGAAATACCAATCGCTGTCTTTACCCAGAGTTCCGTTTGAACCATCAGGCATAAGGAAGTAGTATCGATTTGTTTCTACCTTTTCGCCGCTTTCGTTCTCATATTTTTCTATCGCTTGTTTAAGCGATGACTGTGTTGCAGCCGAAAAAGGTATAACAGAAATACAACCTATAACTAAGAGTACAGAAAGTAGAATGCTAAGAAGCTTTTTCATAAAATCAATCCTTTCATAGAAACTCCTTTATATGTAATACCCTGCACCTTTAAGTTTTGGTTGCACAATTTATGAAAAAACAGGTAACAATTTTACTCTAATTTTACAGTTTATCCTACTAAAATACAATTATATTAATAGCTGAAAATACACCTTGTTATTTGGTGATAATAAACATAGAAAAAGAAGAAAAAAGGGCGGCACCGTTTGGTGTCACCCTTTTAATAGTGAGTTTTGGTTTATTCTGAGCGAAGTGCTGTTACAGGATCCTTTTTAGCGGCTTTCTTAGATGGGATAAGTCCGCCGATGAGCGTCAGAATTACGCTTAAAACAATTAGCCACAAAGCGTTGTCAATCGGCAAAACAGCGTTAATGTCAGTTGAGTCCATCAGATGGTGTATGAGCGCATTACCCGGTATCAAAAGCAGTAAAGTTGTCGCTATTCCGAGTACGCCCGAACAAAGTCCTATAATGAATGTCTCAGCGTTGAAAACCTGAGAGATGTTTCGTTTTGATGCGCCGACTGCTCGAAGTATACCGATTTCCTTGGTTCTCTCGAGTACGGAGATATATGTGATAATTCCTATCATAATTGAAGAGACGATGAGTGAAACCGCAACGAAGGCAATCAGCACATAAGAAACTGTATTGATGATGGTTGTTACTGATGACATCAGCGTACCTACCATATCTGTGTAAGTGATAACCTTTTCGCTTTGAGCGCTTTTCTCCATTTTGGAGTTATAATCATCGAGTGCTAAAACAATAGTTTCTTTGCTCTCAAAGTCTTTTGGATAAATTAAGAGCATATACGGGTCATCAAATTCAGCGTAGTTAAGTGTAGACAAAGCTTCTTCAAGTGTGCTTGCTGAAGGGTTCATCATTGAACTCATCAGTTCTTCGAGATTTTCGCTGTCCATACTTGTTGAAAAAGCATCCGTAAGCGCCTTTTGGATACTACCCATTAATGATTGCATCTGTGATGATAAACCGTTTGATATTTGCGAACCCATCTGAGCCATCATAGACCCCATTGACTGCTGTATAGCGACTGAGATTTGTTCGCCTATACCATTTGCGATAGCGCCGATAAATTGTTCGGTCATCTGCGAGAAAACGGGAGAGAGCTTATTAGCTAACATTTCGGTTAGATTAACGCTTATTTGCTCAACAACAGGTGCCATAGCCTCCCCGAAAGCGTCACACACCGAGCCGTATACAACATCAGTTATCTGCTCTTGCATCTGCTTATAAGCGCTTTCTAAATCAGCGATATCGCCGATTCGTTCTTTTATAATCTGCTGTCCTGCTTCGCTCTGCACATAAGCATAAAAGCCGTTGAATGTAGGTGAAGCATTAGCACCTAAGCTTTCAACGTAGCTATTGAGCAGTTCATCGAACAGTAACTTTACATCTTCTGAAGATATAGGAATTTCAATGTTGCTGAAATCCATACTGCCGATGATTCCTGCTATATCTATGCTGCTAAGCGCCTCTTCAAAATCCACACCCTCTAAAAGTTCGGACATATCTACATCTGAGAAAAGCTCTGACATATCGACATTTTCAAAAGCTTCTGACATATCCATATCACCCATCACAGATGATAAATCCATGTTTTCCATCGCAGATGATAA
Source organism: Ruminococcus sp. (assembly GCA_017464765.1). GTDB lineage: Bacteria > Bacillota > Clostridia > Oscillospirales > Acutalibacteraceae > Ruminococcoides. The sequence continues at coordinate 24,802 of JAFTYK010000027.1, read as the reverse complement.
ATCGAGATTTTCCATCATAGATGACATATCCATACCACTTAACATCGAGGACATATCAAGACCATTCGCCAAAGCGGTCATATCCAGAGCGTTTTTGTCGAATTTGAAAAGAGAGTCCATATTGAGGGAAGTGTTTTTATCTGTGAATTTTTTGCCTGTAAATATGTTTGTTTCAGGGTTTTCTTTCTGCGCCTTTACGATTTCGCTGTTTTGAGCAACTTCGATAACATGTGAGGTAAGCGATGACGGGTAAGCAATTCCCGGCATAAGCATAGCCGCGTTTGCATTTTCAGAAGGCTGTACAACACCGACTACCTTCAGTGTTTCACCATTCTTTATCTGCTCTATCATGAATTCTTTGTCGTCTGACTTGTTTACATAAACTTTGTGTTCTTTGTCATACTTATATAAATTTGACGGGTCGACAAGTTTGAATTCAAGTTCAAGAAAGTCATCATATTTGTAGGTGGAGGCTTCTTTCTCAATTTCAACAAAGCCTTCTTTAGCGTAGGTCTCAAGAAGCTTATCAAGTTCAGTTATGTCCTTTAAACCGATAGCATACAAAGTAAGGTCGGAGATACTCCCGTCAGGATTAAGCACCACAACACATTCGTTGTAGTTTTGAGGCCACCTACCCGTTTTTACGTCATACTGATTGATATAGAGGTCTTCTTTTTCAGGCATCGCATTGAAGTGTGACGATCCCATCGATAACATCATGGCAGTCATCTGAGGAAGTGAAGCTGACGCCGAAGAAAGGGTTTTGTCAGGGTTTATCTGACGAAAATCATTATTTGAAGTTAATCTGAAAATGTTAGGAGTAACATTGTACTTATATTCAACAGCGTTTGAGTGATTTTTGATGACGCTTTCGTTTTCCTCAATGTACTTTTTGAGCGATTTTAAGTCGTTTGTGTTGGTTTTTGCAAGAAAAGACTTAAGGGATTTGAACTCTGAGACTTCTCCTGACTGCGGTTTTTGGGTGTTGAGAATCTGAGCGTTATTTGCCATCATACTCGTCATATCCATTTCGCTTTTTGAAATTTGTATCGGATATTCGGAGAGGGTATCTTCTTCAAGACTGTTGATGTACAGGTTGACGCCATTCGATAGAGCGAGAATCAGAGCAATTCCTATGATACCGATTGAGCCTGCGAAAGATGTCAAAAGTGTGCGCGCTTTTTTAGTGAGAAGGTTATTGAAACTCAGCGAAAGAGCGGTTTTAAATGACATTGAGGCTTTGCCCATGTTTTTGTGTTCAGGTGTTTTTGTATCTTTTTCGTTAACAATAAACGGGTTGGAATCGTCATGAATAACACCGTCTTTAACGCGAACAATACGTGTTGCGTACTCTTCTGCAAGTTCAGGGTTGTGAGTAACCATAACGACGAGTCTGTCCTTGGCTACTTCTTTTAATAGCTCCATAACCTGAACCGATGTGTCGGAATCAAGCGCACCTGTAGGTTCGTCAGCAAGCAGGATATCAGGGTTATTGACAAGCGCACGTGCTATTGCGACACGTTGCATCTGACCGCCTGAAAGTTGATTAGGCTTTTTGTTCAGGTGCCTTTCAAGACCAACCTTTAAGAGCGCTTCTTTTGCACGATTTTTACGTTCCTTTTTCGATATTCCCGAGATGGTCAGCGCAAGCTCGACATTTGAAAGAATAGTCTGATGAGGAATCAGATTATAGCTTTGAAAAACGAATCCGATTGTGTGGTTGCGGTAAGAGTCCCAATCTCTGTCAGAATACTTTTTCGTTGATATTCCGTTTATGATGAGGTCACCGCTGTCGTAACGGTCAAGACCGCCTACGATGTTTAAGAGTGTTGTTTTACCTGAACCACTAGGTCCCAGTATTGCAACAAATTCATTATCCCTGAGATTAAGCGAGACATCGTCGAGAGCTTTTGTAACTATACCGCCTACGGTGTAGTGTTTGGATATATTTTTAATCTGAAGCAAGCTTAAGCCTTCTTTCTATTATTTTCCTATGATATTGTATCACAATATGATGTAGAAATATTAACTAATTGAAAATAATTGCAACAAAAAAAGGCTGAAATTTTCAGCCTTTTTGTTGTGATTATTGAGCAATTTGTGTAGAAACCTCAGTCGGGGTTTCGCTTGCGTTTTCGCTAGGAGTTGTAGTTGCAGTTGTACCTAAGATGCCAAACTTGAACTTTAGTGTGAGAATTTTTGTAACACTTGAATCAATCTGTTCCTGAGTGATTTTGCCATCAGCTAAAGCAGACTTGATACTCTCAAAGTATTCGTCAATATTTTCAGGAGCTAAAAGAACGTTAACGCCTGCGTTTATAGTTTTTGCAACAATCTCGTCTGTTGAGTAGTTCGAAGTGATAGTTTCATCAGATAAACTCTGGGTCATAACGACGCCGTTAAATTTAAGGTCTTTTATGAGAAGTTCGCTAACGAAACGCTCTGACATAAAAGCAGGGTTTGCGCTGTCGATAGGGTTAACCTTGACGTTACCAACAACAATTGCGCCAACGCCGTTTTGTATACCTGCGCTAAACGGCAAGAACTCAGAACTTGTCAGTTCTGAAGCAGCTTTGTCGGTGTCTTTAGCAACAGGGAAATATTTGAGAGCAGAGATAACGCCGTTTTCCTGATAACCTTTGACAGCCTGAGCGATAAACGGTGAAACAGTAGCGGCATCGCTACCGAAAGCGTTGTCACCCTCAAGGTTAGAAACAGGAGCAAGGTTTAAGTTGAAGCCTAGTTTTGCAATATCTTTGGCAATAGTGCTTGCGATGTCGAAAGCTTTCTGCTCGCCGTTTTCTGAGTATGTTGACATATCTTCAAAAGCGGTTGTAGAAAGTTTTGAAGAAACAGGCGAATTTTCTCCGCCTTCTTCAGCTACAGCGATGAACATAGCAGTTTTTGCAAAAGACTGCGAGTTCTTGATGAGATCAGTAGTCTGACTGGTATCTTCAAGGTTTTGTGCATCATAAATGATACCGCCAACAGGATACTTTTCAATTGCAGCCTTTGTAGTATCGCCTGCGATTGTAGCAACGTCAACACCTGTCAAAGACTCAGGAGTTACCAAAAGCATCTGGTATATTTTTTCGTCCGCGCTCATAGATTTCAGATAATCTTTCGCCATAACCTCGTACTGCATGTCAGGATTTTCAGTTGGAGCTTCAGTTGGAGCTTCGTCAACTGTAGCGATAGAAGGAATTGTAGAAGGACGCATCGGTTCAGTTGGTTCTTCTTTATCAAAAGCGAAGTGATAAACCGCAAAAGCAGCACCCGCTAAAATAGCAATAGAAAGTACAACAACAAGTACTATGATTAATATTTGTAAAACGCTAGGACCCTTAGCATGACGATAAGTAGCCATTATGTTCTCCCCTTATACATTGTTAGATTAATGTTATCACACCATATATCGTATTGTCAATCCAAAATACGCCAAATTATAGTGTTTTTCAGCCTTTTTCGTGGTTTTACTTTTCACTCTCTAAAAAGAAAAGGTCAAACCCACTAAAGTATGGGTCTGACCAAAAGAATTTATTCCTCCATTTGCTTTCCAAGGAAAGCCGCAGCCGATTGAGCGAGCTTGATTTCTGTTTCTGTCGGGACCTTGATAGTGTCGCCTTTGAGCATCACCACAGCACCTGTCACATCGCCTGATGCGATGATAGGGTAGATGATTGAAGCGCTGTGGTCCATACCCTCGACAGGCTGAACTTCATCAACCGAGTTTGCGTGTGCAGTATAAGAGCGACGATTCTCCATATAGTTTTCTAAAATAGAAGTCACTCTGCGTTCTAAATACTCTCGCTTTGAAACTCCTGCAGCCGCGATAACGTGGTCACGGTCACAAACGAGTGTCGGCATTGAGCTTATCCTACTCAGCACATCAGCGTATTGTGAAGCGAAAGTGCTTAGCTCCCCGACAGGCGAGTATTTCTTGAAAATAACCTCACCATCAGTAGCGGTGTAAATTTCCAACGGGTCGCCCTCGCGAATACGAAGGGTGCGTCTGATTTCCTTTGGGATAACAACCCTTCCAAGGTCGTCAATTCTTCTTACAATTCCTGTTGCTTTCATATATTCAAAATCTCCTTTTACAAAAAACAATAATGTGGATATCAAACCTGTAGGGGCGACCATTGGTCGTCCGTATTACTTTCTCGTTTTTCGGACGTGCAATGCACTCCCCTACAAATTGAATTTCAATCGTGATGTTAGTATTTGTAAAGTGAAGATGTTTATACTTTGTTCATTCGTTTTTTCTCTTGGTGTGTTATAATTAAACAAACAAATTTTTAGGAGTGCCGGTTATGAGAACCCACTTTCATATAGAAAACAAAGAGTTTACAGAATATCTTAAGATAACAGCCAAAGAAAAAGAATACTATTTTTGCGATGATTTAACGATTGAATATGACGATTGCGATACTCTAAATGTTGATGTCGAGCTGATAAATGCAGAAGAATATCTTAAAATTAAAGCGAACAACTCGTTTTTACGACAGTTGATGAATATAGTAAAATGGATTTTTTCTCCGATATTGTTTTTTGTTGATAATGAGGGTGGAATTAGTTTGGATAAAGGCTATGATTCCTTTGAGCCTTTTACACTCAAACAATCATTTTCTATTAATTCTCCTGACGAAAAGATAATCAACATTACTTACGTTGAGTCAACATACAGCAAATCAACAAAGAAATATGCCCCGCCGTCACTAAAGATACAAGAAGATATAGAGATTAAAACAGAGCAAATCGTATTTTCTCCGCTTACACTAAAAAGGGAATGGAATACATACTATATTCCTGCATTTACTGTAATGATGGTTATCATAGCGTTGTTAAACTGGTTGAACTTTTCGATTTTTTCGAAAGTAATAAAAGAAATACCGCTATATCCAATGTCAGAAAATATTAGTGCTATTATCGGAATGTCTTTTTGCTCTCTTGTTATGATAGCGCTGTTAGTTGCATATATAATCATTATTGTAAAAGCACATAAGTTTTATAAAAGGGTTTTAAAAGCAAATCTATAAGTCAAAAGCGAGGTGGAATTCCACCTCGCTTTCGCTATATTATATTTAATTATGGCTTTTTGATTGAGAAGTTTAGTCCGAGTGCTACTACTGCTAAAGAGAGCAACATTATAAATGGTAATACAAATGAGTTGCCTGAGATAAGCAGGCTGTTAGAGAAGTTAGCGATGAATGATGCAAAAATCAGATTGAAGTTAAGAACGCTGTAGTTCATCGCGAAATATTTTTGACCGTAGAAAGATGCAGAGAAAGCAGAGGTAACTGTTGGACACGAACCGTAGGAAATACCGGTCAGGCAAAGCCCTAATATACAAACAGGCAGTGAGCCGATTATAACCGCAACAAGAGTCACACCTGCAGCGATGATTGTGATTATATTAGCTGAAATCATCGTGAGCTTTCTTCCTAAGCTATCATACACAGCGCCTGTCAGCACTCGTCCAAGTCCGTTACAAACAGCGAGGACTCCTACCAAACTGGTTGCGAGTGTTTCGACTGCTCCGACAGAGAGCATTAGGTCTCGCGCAAAACTGATAACAGAGTTGCCGACGGCTGTTATGAACACCATACAAATAAATGCTCTCCAGAAAGTAAAACTCTTAAGCATTTCAGATGTCTTGTAATCACGTACTTCAAAACTCTCTTTCTTAGAAACTTTTTTCTCTTTAGGAGTAGGGAAAACTGTTCCTTTTTCGGGAGTTTTCAGTATAAAAGCTGATGCCGTCAATACTAGTGCAATAACTACGCCTAACAAGATATATGTTTTACCAAAACCGAAGTTTTTACTTTCAAAAAGCAAACTGATTAAGTTTCCCAAAAGTAGCGTGCTGATACCAAAACCCATCATCAGACAGCCTGAACAAAACCCCTTTTTGTCAGGAAACCACGAACACACGGTGGATACAACAACATTGTACGAAATACCGATACCACCGGCAGCAAGTACACCGTAGCTAAGATACAACAAATAAAGTAAGTTTTCGTTTAAAACACCTGTCACACAAAAGCCGACACCTACTAAAACAGCAGAAGTGATAAGAGCGACTTTTACTCCTAGTTTTTTGGAAATAATACTTCCGAAAAAAGCACCTAAACAGAAAAAGCACATCGTTAGTGTGAAGTTGAGTGCGAGTGATGAATCACTCCAGCCGTACACCTCTTTAAACGGTATTTTTAGAATAGACCACGCGTACAGTACGCCGGAAAACAGCATAGCGAATACTCCGACGATAAGGTAGAGCGCACGCTTTTTTAATGTATTTACTGTATTCATAGTTAATATCTCCTGAATATGCTTCAAAATTTACGATAGTATATCATAAAATGTCCGATGTTTCAACAATTCGGTTTTTGTTTTCATAGTATCGTTTTTTAGCAAACTTACAATATGTAAAATTGATTTTTTGAGTTTAGCGTGTTATCATTGATGTGGAAAAATAAGCTAAAAAGGACCTTTGCGTGATAAAATGAAATGGTATAAATACGATATAAATAATCTTAGCGAAAAAGATTACGAGTACTATTACTCGCTGATGAGTGAAGATAAGAAAAAAAGAGTTGAAAACTTTCGTTTTGAAAACGATAAAAAACGCACCGTAGCGGGAGAGATGCTCTCAAGAAAAGTTATTGCCGAACACCTCTCGATTGATGAAAGCTCGATAGTTTTCTCAAAGTGTGAAAACGGGAAACCATACGCAAAAGAGCTGGATATTGAATTCAGCATAAGCCACAGCGGTGATATAGTAGTCTGTGCTATCTCTGATAAGCCGATAGGAATCGATGTTGAAAAAATCCGACCTATTAATCTTCGTGTAGCAAAAAGAATCTGTGATGAAAAAGAGTTTCTATATATCTTCTCACATAAGCCTGATGAAACTGATTTTTCATATACTGAAGATGAAGGAATACTCACACGATTCTTTGAACTTTGGACAAAGAAAGAAGCTTATGCTAAATGCAGCGGTAAAGGATTGTCTGCAGGACTTTGCTTTACTCCTAAAATTGACAGTATAGTAGAAGATGGCTACGTAGTCAGCATATACAAAGAATAAACAGGTGCCGAAAACAGCACCTGTTTTTTTATGTTTATTTGGTTGCAATTTCGATTTCTTTCATCGCTTTTTTAAACACAAAGAAGAACAGAACAGCTGTAAATGTAACAGCTAAAACGTCAGCTACCGGCTCTGCAGTGTACACCGCCATTGTTTTGTCTTTCATAAATGACGGCAGAATATAGATAAGAGGAATGAGTAAGACGAATTTTCTCATAACTGCAACTATGATAGATGATTTTGCTTTTCCTAAGGATACAAAAGTCATTTGGCATGCGATTTGGATTCCGAATACACAAAGCACCGCACAGTAAATTCTCAGAGCATTTTCGGTGAAATCAAGAAGTGCCGCATCTGCTGTGAAGATTCCTGCGAAAGCGCGTGGGAATATCATAATGCATGCCCAAAGAACCGTTGAGTAAATTAAACTTGAAATGAGCAACAATTTAAATGTACGCTTTACGCGGCTTGGGATTTTTGCACCGTAGTTGTAGCTTATTATAGGCTGTGAGCCTTGAGCTAAACCTTGCAACGGCATCATCGCAAACTGCATAACGCTGGTTAGAATCGTCATCGCGCCTACTGCGATATCACCGCCGTAAAGCAAGAGCGATGAGTTGAAACACGCAGAAATTATACTCTCACTCGATTGCATAATAAACGGCGCAAGTCCTAAAGCTAAACACGGTAAAATCAGCTTTAGATTGATTCTTAGATTCTTTGTTTTCAGTCGCAGTATTGAACTTTTGCTACACAAAAATCCTACTACCCACAAACATGAAAAGCCCTGTGAAATAATAGTGGCTATCGCTGCTCCTTTAACTCCCAGGTCTAAAACAAATATAAAAACAGGGTCTAGAATGATATTTGATACAGCTCCGATTACTACCGAAAGCATACCTTGTTTTGCAAATCCCTGAGCTGTTATGTACGCGTTCATACCTAAAGTCAGCTCTACAAAAATTGTACCCAGAGCGTAGATTCCCATATAGTCGCTCGCGTAATTTATAGTGTTTTCACTCGCACCGAATGACAGTAACATTGGACGGTGAAAAAACAACAGCACTATTGTAATAATTACTGATATTAAAACTTGAAGCGTAAAGCAACTACCCATAGTTTTTTCGGCAGAGTCGTTGTCGCCTTTGCCCATAAATATTGATGCTCTTGGCGCACCTCCTGCACTTATAAATGCAGCGAATGCCGATACTATCATAATGATGGGCATACAAACCCCGACACCCGTTAAGGCTAAGTCGCCTACTTCTTTCATGTGTCCTATGTAAATTCGGTCAACTATATTGTAAAGCATATTGATAAGCTGAGCGATAATTGTCGGCACAGCCAGTGTGAATAAAAGCTTCCCTACAGGAGCTTCTCTTAAAAATTTATTATCTTTTTTCATTATCTTCACCCTAAAAGTTGTCTTTTTTAAACTTTATGATATACTTAATATAACACAGTTTTAGTGATGTAGTAAAGGGGCAGAAATTATGAAAAGGCTCAGAGTTCTTCGTAATATATTGGTAAGAACAAAAACAAACAGGATTTTGATTGCGTATCTTGTGTTTGTTTTAATTTCTGCGTTGTTGATAGTTATTTTCGATCCGTCTATTACACGTTACGGCGACGCGCTGTGGTATTGCTATGCAGTTATATCAACCGCGGGCTTTGGCGATGTGGTTGTGACAACGATGTTTTCGAAAATCATTTCAGTTTTAGTTACCGCGTATTCGACCATCGTTATCGCTATTGTCACAGGCGTTGTAGTTAACTTCTACACCGAGATTACCGAGCTGCAGCGTAAGGAGACTCTTACGGCGTTTATGGATAGGCTTGAACACCTCGAGTCGATGAGCAAAGATGAGCTTAAAGAAATCAGTACACAGGTTAAGAAGTTTAACGATAATGTTAGAAATTGAATAGTGAATAAAAACGCTCACCTTGGGAAATCAGGGTGAGCGTTTTATCTTAAAGGAGTTTTAAAATGTCGGGGAATGGCGCTAATGAGCGTTTTAAGATAGAGTGCATGTGAGCGATAGCAACTCCGTAGTTCACGATAGGAACTGACTGAGCATTTGAGCTTTCCATTCTTCGCTTCATTTCCTTTTCGTTTAGCATACAACCGCCACAATGAACGATGAGCTTAAAATCGGATAAATCCTCGGGAAATGTTCCACCTGAAGTAAAGGTGTACTGCGGTTTTACTTTCGAAAAATCTTCTATCCACTTTGGCATTTTTACGGTACCTATATCGTTACACTGGCGATGATGAGTACAACCCTCAGCAATTAGTACTTTGTCGCCGTCTTTAAGTTTCGAGAGTACCGATGCGCCCTCAATTAGTGCTTTTAAATCGCCTTTGTATCTAGCCATCAAAATCGAAAAAGATGTCATTGTAATATCTTCTGGTACGATTTTTGCGACAGCGCCGAAAGCCTGCGAATCAGTGATAACAAGCTTTGGCTTTTTAGATAGTGAAGCTAAAGTTTCTTTAAGCTCAGTTACCTGTGTGCAGATACACATCGCGTGATGGTCGAGAATATCTCGCATAACCATTTGCTGTGGAAGAATCAATCTGCCTTTTGGGGCGGATTCGTCAATTGGGATAACGAGAACAACGATGTCGTTTTCTTCGATTAAATCCGACACAATAGGCTTACTTTCTTTAGCGTTTTTTGAGAGCTTTCCGATAAGCTCTTTGAGTTTGTTAATATTTTCGCCTGTTTTTGCGCTGACGTAGATTTCGTTTTTTGAAAGAGCGAGCTTTTCAATTTTTAGGTCAGCTTTGTTGTACGCTATGATAAACGGGATTTTTCTCTCTTTAAAAGTAGCGATTAGTTCGTTGTCGAGTTCGCTTTTTTCTTTTTGCGAATCTATAACGAGAACAGCTATATCGGTGTAAGCGAGAACTTCCTTTGCTCTTTGTACTCGCATCATGCCCAAAGTTCCCTCATCATCAAGTCCGGGGGTATCAATAATCACAACAGGGCCTAAAGGGAGAAGCTCCATCGCCTTTTTCACAGGGTCGGTGGTAGTGCCTAAAACGTCGGAAACTAAGGATAATTCCTGATTAGTAACGGCGTTTACAACGCTTGATTTACCTGCGTTTCTTAGCCCGAAAAAGCCGATGTGAAGTCGCTCGCTCGATGGTGTATTGTTAAGGCTCATAATGTCCTCCGTTTGTAATTAGAATCTGAAATCTCTGCGATTTGAATTCATAATATCGTCTATGTTAGCTTGCGCAATTTCTCTTACTCTGTCTTTAGGAATTCTAAGCAATTCTTTCTTTACTAAATCGTAGCCGACTTTCTTTGTTTCTTCGCTTGCGTAGTCTTCAAGGTATTCTGTGAGAGTCATCAAAGCATTTGGGTGACAGCAGTTTAGTATCTGTCCGCTCTTGCACAGACTCATAAAGCGGTCACCTGTTCTGCCTTCTCTGTAGCACGCTGTACAGAATGAAGGAATGTGACCGTTTTCCATAAGCCATCTTACAACCTCGTCGAGTGTACGCTGATCTGAAACGTCAAACTGCTCGGTGTCTGTAGGACGAATCTCTTCTGTGTAACCGCCAACAGATGTACGTGAACCACCGCTTACCTGAGATATACCAAGACGAAGTAGCTTTGAACGAACTTCTTCAGTTTCACGAGTTGAGATAATCATGCCTGTGTATGGAACAGCAAGACGGATACAAGCTGTGATTTTAGCGAAAATTTCGTCAGAAATCGAGTTGTCAAAAGCGGTTGGGTCAATGTCGTCAGCTTTCTTGATACGAGGAACTGAAATTGTGTGAGGACCAACACCGTGAACAGCCTCTAAGTGTTCAGCGTGCATGATAAGTCCTGCAAACTCGTATTTATAAAGCTCAAGACCGAAAAGAACGCCTAAACCTACGTCGTCGATACCGCCCTGCATCGCTCTGTCCATGGCTTCTGTGTGGTAGTCGTAGTCGTGCTTAGGGCCTGTCGGATGAAGCTTTAAGTAGCTTTCCTTGTGGTATGTTTCCTGGAAGAGAATATATGTGCCGATTCCTGCTTCTTTGAGTTTGCGGTAATTTTCTACAGTAGTAGCGGCGATGTTTACGTTAACACGTCTGATGTCGCCGTTTTTGTGATGTACGCTGTAGATAGTTTTGATGCACTCTAAAATGTACTCAATCGGGTTGTTGACAGGGTCTTCGCCTGATTCAATCGCAAGACGCTTGTGACCCATATCCTGAAGTGCTATAACCTCTGCTTTTACTTCTTCCTGTGTGAGCTTTTTGCGAGGAATACGCTTGTTTTTAAGGTGATAAGGACAGTACACACAGCCGTTAACACAGTAGTTGGAAAGATAAAGCGGAGCAAAAATAACGATACGGTTGCCGTAAAAAGCGAGCTTGATTTCTTCCGCAATTTTGTAGATTTCTTCAATCTTTTCAGGAATATCACAAGCAAGCAGTACAGACGCTTCTCTGTGGTTAAGACCGGAGCAAGTGTAACCTGTGGCTGTTTTCTTTGGGCGAGCTTTCTCGAGAATTTGGTCGATAAGCTCAACGTTGTTTTTGTTCTTTTCTGCATATTCCAGTGTTTCTAAGATTTCACCATCATTGATGAATTCTTCTGCTTTTAATGATTTAGGATTGTAAATTGCCATTATGGTCACTCCTTAGAGATTATTATTTATATCACCGCGATTTTCTACTACTTTGTATCCTATCGCGTTCATTGATTTTTTAAGTTTATTTAAACTTTGGGCGGATTCTTCGCCTGTGCTGATTTTGCCATCATATAAAGCGTATTTTTTTCTGACAGAAAGTGGGGAGAGGTTAGGCATAATAACGTTTGCACCCGAGAGGATTCCTTTTTCTCGTCCGTCATTTTCTACCGTTCCTAAGGCTGTTGTAGCAGGAAGCAGAATGTTCGGCTTTATAAGTCTTATGATGGATAGCAGATAGCAACAAAGTTCAGCATCGCCCGCTTTTTCATCTTTAAAAATAGTGTCTTTGTGAGGAATGAAAGGTCCTACTCCGCACATGTCTGGAGAAAAATCCTCGATGAATTTCAAATCCTGTGCGATGTTTCTTGTGGTCTGGTACGGAGAACCAACCATAAAGCCACAGCCAACCTGAAAACCGACTTCTTTCAGGTTATTAAGACACACGATTCTGTTTTCAAGTGTTAAGTTACTTGGATGAAGCTTTGAGTAATGTGTTTCATCTGCCGTTTCGTGCCTAAGAAGATAACGGTCAGCACCGCTATCGTATAACTTCTGGTAGCTCTCTTTTGAGCGTTCACCGAGTGACAGCGTCACAGCACAGTCGGGGTGGTTTTTCTTGATAGAGGAAATCAAATCGCATAACCACTCGTCAGTAAACACACCGTCCTCGCCACCTTGTAGCACAAAGGTGCGAAAGCCTAGAGCGTATCCTTCTTTACAGCACCCGAGTATCTCAGCTTTACTAAGGCGGTAGCGGTCACAGTAAATATTGCTTTTTCTGATACCACAGTAATAGCAATCGTTTTTGCAGATATTGCTCACTTCAATTAGCCCACGAACAAAAACGTGGTTTTTATAATACTTCTTGCGAGTTTCTGTTGCGTAATTTTTTAAAAGCTCTGTCGCTTCATCGTTTCGATTATCTATGAGGTATTCGTATTCGTCTAGTGTAAGCGAATGGGTGTCATTAAGTTTTTCGATTAAATCTATTAACTTATTCATCGCTTAGCACATTTGAATAGGCAGTTTTAACGGTGGCACCATCAATATTGCCTATCTTACCTGTTAATGCGGAAATGAAATCCTGCTTAGCGTCAATTACAACGCTGATAACCGAAACACCCTTTTCGCGATATGGAATACCCATTCTTCCGATGATGAATTCGCTAGCCTCATGTAAAACGGAATTCAGTTTCTCGACAGCATCGTTGTTTTCAACGATGATACTCATCACAGCAACTCTTTTGCTCATAACTTACCTCCAACAAAAAATCGTACACATCGAAAGTGTGTGCGTTTTCTTTACCCATCGCACGTGTACAACTGAGAGGGGAATACAATAAAAAACGCCATATCAAAAGATACGGCGAGCATAACAAAGTAAACCTACTTACAGTAGGAACGCATATAGCCGTATCTTTCAGTCAGATTGCTCTTTGTGTCAGATACTTTTCTGTATTCTAATTATACATGAAAACTATGCATAAATCAAGTGTATATATTACCTATAAAGATGTAAAAGACTTGTGTATTTTGCATACTTGGATATGGGAGATAGGTGGGATTATGCAGAAAAAATGCATATTATGAAAGAAAATGCAGCATAAATTTGTTAAAATGACTATATTGAAGGTGTGTAGCTGTGAAAACAAGGATAATTTGAATAAATATGATAAATTCTATTGACATTTATGCATAAACTCACTATAATATATGCATACTTAATAAATTGATTGCATATTTATGCACGGAGGCGGATTTTTATGAAGAAAATCAACAAAGAAAACATCAAAAAGGTTGTACTTGCTTATTCAGGCGGTCTTGATACATCTATCATCATTCCATGGCTCAAGGAAAACTACAACAACTGTGAGGTTATCGCAGTATCAGGTAACGTTGGTCAGGCTGATGAGCTTGAGGGCTTAGAGGAGAAGGCTATCGCTACAGGTGCTTCTAAGTGCTATATTTTAGACCACACTGACGAGTACGTTGACGATTTCATCATTCCTACAATGAAAGCAGGCGCTGTTTACGAGGACTACCTTTTAGGTACATCACACGCTCGTCCTTGTATCGCTAAAGGCTTAGTTGAAATCGCTTTAAAAGAGGGTGCTGACGCCATCGTTCACGGCTGTACAGGTAAGGGTAATGATCAGGTTCGTTTTGAGCTTGCTATCAAGCACTTTGCTCCTAATATGCCAATCATCGCTCCTTGGCGTGAGTGGGATATCAAGTCCCGTGAAGAGGAAATCGAGTACGCTGAAGCACACAACATTCCGCTTAAAATTAATAGAGAAACAAACTATTCAAAGGACAAGAACCTCTGGCATTTATCACACGAGGGCTTAGACCTTGAAGATACAGGCAACGAGCCACAGTACGAAAAAGAAGGATTCTTAGAGATGGGCGTATCACCACTCCAGGCTCCTGACAAGCCAACATACGTTGAACTTGAGTTTGAGCAGGGTATCCCTGTTGCTATCGACGGTGAAAAAATGAGCGCTAAGAACATCATCTTAAAGCTCAACGAGCTTGGTGGTGCAAACGGTATCGGTATCATCGACATCGTTGAGAACCGTTTGGTTGGTATGAAGTGCCGTGGCGTATATGAAACACCGGGTGGTACAATTCTTTACAAGGCTCACAAGGTGCTTGAGAGTATCTGCCTTGACAAGATGACAATGCACGAGAAAGAGCGTCTTTCAATCACATTCGCTGAACTTTTATACAATGGTCAGTGGTTCACACCTTTAAGAGAGGCACTTTCAGCTTTCGTTGACAAGACTCAGGAGAAGGTTACAGGTAAAGTAAGACTCAAGCTCTACAAGGGTAACATCATCAACGCAGGTGTATGGAGTCCATACTCACTCTACTCAGAAGAAATTGCTACATTTGATGAGTCTGACTATGACCAGACTGACTCAGCAGGCTTCATCAACCTCTTCGGTCTTCCAATCAAGGTTCAGGCACAGGTTGACGGCAAATAATTTATCAAATGTCTGTCCTGCACAGCTTTCTGTGCAGGACATTTCAATATTATAGAAAAACACAGAAAAATGTTGATATAATCTAAGTTTTGTAGTAAAATACTTAGGTTAATGATTTTTTAGTAAGAAGGTAGTTATTATGGCTAAAATGTGGGCAGGAAGAACAAGCGGAGAAACTTCTAAAATCGCTGACGATTTTAACTCTTCTATCCGTTTCGACTGTAAAATGTATCAGCAAGACATCAAGGGTTCTATAGCACACGCTCTGATGCTTTCTAAACAGAATATTATTTCAAACGAAGACGCTGAAATTTTAGTTGAAGCACTCGGTCAGATTTTAGATGATTTAAACTGTGGAGCTTTGGAAATCGATATGGAAGCTGAAGATATCCACATGTTCGTTGAGCAGGTCTTGACTAATCGTGTCGGTGATGTAGGTAAAAAGCTACACACAGCTCGCTCACGTAATGATCAGGTAGCGCTCGATTTACGTATGTATCTTAGAGATGAGTGCGACGAAATCGCCATGCTTACTAAGAACTTAATCGAAGCGTTATGCGCTCAGGCTGAAGAGAACAAGGGTGTTATCATGCCTGGTTATACTCATCTTCAGCGCGCTCAGCCTGTTACTTTCGCACACCACATGATGGCGTATGCTATGATGCTCCTTCGTGATTTAGATAGAATCAAAGACGCTAGAAAGCGTATGAACGTTTCGCCAATCGGTTGTTGCGCACTAGCAGGCACCACATACGATACAGATAGATATTTCGAAGCCGAGAAGCTCGGCTTTGATTCGATTGTGCTTAACTCTTTAGATGGAGTATCCGACAGAGATTTCTGTGTTGAACTTCTTTCTGCTATCGCTATTTTGATGATGCACCTTTCCCGTTTTTCCGAGGAGCTTATCTTGTGGTCAAGCTGGGAGTTTAAATTCGTTCAGCTAAGTGACAGCTACACAACAGGCTCATCAATTATGCCACAGAAAAAGAATCCTGATATGGCTGAGCTTGTCAGGGGAAAAACAGCGAGAGTTTACGGTGATTTAATGGCTACACTCACTATGCTCAAGGGCCTTCCTCTTGCATACAACAAGGATATGCAGGAAGATAAAGAAAGCATTTTTGATGCCTGTGAGACAGTTAAAATGTGCCTGAAAGTTTTCGCTCCTATGATTGAGACTATGACAGTTTGTGCCGATAATATGAAAAAGGCGGCTTCAGAGGGTTTTATTAACGCTACTGATTTAGCCGACTATTTAGTAAAGAAAGGTTTGCCTTTCAGAAGCGCGTATAAAATTTCAGGTAGTCTTGTTGCTTACTGCATTGAGAATAAAACTATTTTAGAAGATTTACCACTCGAAAAGTATAGAGAATATAGTGAGCTTTTCGAAAGCGATGTATATAACGAAATCGACCTTACAACTTGTGTGAACAAGCGTATAAGCGTTGGCGGTACATCGGTCGAGTCCGTAGAAATGCAGTTAAAATTTGTGAAAGAGAACATTTAAGATGACTAAAGTTTTTATAGATGGTAGTGCGGGTACAACAGGACTGAGAATTTTCGACAGACTGAAAGACCGCGAAGATATTAAGCTTATTACACTAAGCGAGGAATTTAGAAAAGATATTAATGCAAGAAAAGATGCTTTGAATAATTGCGACATAGCCTTTTTGTGCTTGCCTGATAAGGCTGCAATTGAGGCAGTTTCACTTATCGAAAACGAAACGACGGCTGTTATTGATACTTCAACAGCTCACCGAGTCCTCGATAATTGGACCTATGGTTTTCCTGAGCTTCTGGACTCTTATGACGTTGTAAGAAACTCAAGAAGAATCGCAAATCCTGGCTGTCACGCAAGCGGATTTAACGCGCTCGTCGCTCCGCTTACTAAAGCAGGGCTTTTGAAAACCGATGCTAACCTCAGTTGTTTTTCTTTAACAGGTTATTCAGGTGGCGGAAAGCAGATGATAGCGCAGTATGAGGAAGATGCTCGTGACTTGTTTTTAGATGCACCTCGTATGTATGGCCTTACTCAATCTCACAAGCATATCCCTGAAATGGTGAAGCTTTGTAATCTTCAGAACGCTCCTGCTTTTTGTCCTGTTGTTGCTGATTACTACGCAGGCATGCAAGTGACAGTTCCTGTTTTTAAAAGTGATTTAAACGGTAATATTAACGATATCAAAGACGTGTATAAGTCTGTATATCGCGGAAAGCTCGTTCACTTTGATGAAAACGCTGATGAGTCAGGCTTTATGTCAGCTAACGCGTATAACTTAAGAGATGATATGCAGATTACCGTGTGCGGAAATGATGAGAGAATCCTTCTTGTTTCACGTTTTGACAACTTAGGAAAGGGCGCTTCAGGTTCTGCTATTCAGAATATGAATATACTCATTGGTGCAGATGAATGCACAGGATTAAATATATAAAGGAAAGTTTTTATGAAGATAATTTCAGGTGGTGTGTGTGCCGCAAAAGGCTTTAAAGCTAGTGGTGTACACTGCGGTATTAGAAAAAACCAGACTAAAAAGGACTTAGCTCTTATAGTGAGCGATAAAAAAGCGGTGACTTGTGCCGTGTATACAAGAAACCTTGTGAAAGGCGCTCCGCTCACTGTTACTAAAGAAAATATTTCTGACGGTTATGCTCAGGCTGTTATCTGCAACTCAGGTAACGCAAATACCTGCAACGCTAACGGTATCGAGATAGCTAAGAAAATGTGTGACTTAGTCGAAAAAGCAACAGGCATCAAGTCAAACGATGTAGTTGTAGCATCGACAGGTGTTATCGGCCAACCTCTTTCAATCACTCCGATTGAAAATTCTATTGATGAGCTTACTTCACTTTTATCATACGAGGGTTCTTTTGATAGCGCATCTGCTATTATGACTACTGATACTGTACAAAAGGAAGTTGCCGTTGAGTTTACTATCGGCGGTAAAGTTTGTAGAATTGGCGGTATCGCAAAAGGATCTGGTATGATTCACCCTGATATGGCTACAATGCTTGTGTTTATCACAAGTGACGTTTGTATCAGCAGGAAAATGCTTCAAAAAGCTCTTTCAACTGATGTTGACAATACATTCAATATGCTCTCGGTTGACGGTGATACTTCCACAAACGATATGGTTACCGTTATGTGTAACGGTATGGCAGAAAATAACGAAATTAATGCTGATGGCGAAGATTTCGACACATTTATGAAAGCGCTTAATACAGTTACTATGACACTTTGCAGAATGATTGCGGGTGACGGCGAAGGTGCTACAAAAATGCTCGAATGCAGTGTAACTGGCGCTAATTCTTTAGACACCGCAAAAACAGTTGCTAAAAGTGTAATCTGCTCAAGTTTGCTTAAAGCTGCTATGTTTGGTGCTGACGCTAACTGGGGAAGAGTGCTGTGTGCTATTGGCTACAGTAAAGCAGATGTCGATGCTACGAAGGTTGACGTTTCTTTCAAATCCGCAAAAGGCGATATTTTAGTTTGTAGGGACGGTGCAGGCGTAGAATTCTCTGAAGAAAAAGCTAAAGAGATTCTGCTAGAAAGAGATATTGAGATTTTAGTTTCCTTAGGTGACGGAGAATATAGCTGTAAGGCTTGGGGTTGTGACCTCACCTACGATTACGTTAAGATAAACGGTGATTACCGTACATAAGAGGGATATTATGCATACTATTAATTTATCAAATCCGGAGAGAGCGCAGGTGCTGACAGAAGCTCTTCCATATATCAAGCGTTACAATGGCAAGGTTATCGTAGTAAAATACGGTGGCAACGCTATGGTTGATGATGAACTCAAACAGCAGGTTATGGAAGACTTGGTTCTTTTGTGGCTTATCGGCATCAAGGTCGTACTTGTTCACGGTGGCGGTCCTGATATTGACGATATTATGACAAAACTCGGCAAAGAGCCTAAATGGGTTGACGGCTTGCGTGTAACCGATAAAGAAACTGTCGATATCGTACAGATGGTACTTGCAGGCAAAGTCAACAAAACTTTAGTCAATATGCTTGAAGCCAAAGGCGGTAAAGCGATGGGTATTTCAGGTATGGACGGCATGCTCATTCAGGCTAAAGTGAAAGACGAGCGACTCGGCTATGTTGGTGAGATTACTAACATCAACATCAAGCCTGTTGAAGATTTGCTTTCGAATGATTATATCCCTGTTATCTCAACCATCGGTTGCGATAAAGAGGGTAACGCATATAATATCAACGGTGACACCGCTGCTGCTCATATTGCGGGAGCGCTCGGTGCTGAGCGTCTTATTATGATGACTGATATCGAGGGTGTACTAAGAGATAAGGATGATCCGGATACTCTTATCACAGGTCTTACCGTTGAACAGGCTCAAAATCTCTACAAAGACGGCACAATCAAAGGCGGGATGATTCCGAAAATCGGCTGTTGTATCGAGGCTATCTATAAGGGTGTTAAGAACGTTGTCATTATGGACGGACGTGTTCCACATTCTATCCTTATGGAGCTTCTCACGAATGAGGGTGCCGGCACAATGATCAGAGGAGATAAAAATGACAGTAAAAAGCATTGATAAACAGTATGTGCTTAATACCTACAACCGCTTTGACCTCCATTTAGTAGAGGGCAAAGGCTCTGTTGTTAAAGATGAGAACGGTAAAGAGTACATAGATTTAACTACAGGTATCGGCGTTACAGCGTTTGGTATAGCTGACGAAAAGTGGATAGAAGCTGTAACTTCTCAGCTTACTACACTACAGCACGTTTCGAATTTATACTACACTACTCCTTGCGCTATGCTCGCTAAAGCTATCTGCGAGAAAACAGAAATGAGTAAGGTGTTTTTCTCAAATTCAGGTGCTGAAGCCAACGAATGTGCTATAAAAGTTGCTCGAAAGTACGCACAGGATAAGGGATACGACAGATATAATATTTTAACTTTGAATAACAGTTTCCACGGAAGAACCTTAGCTACTCTTAGTGCTACAGGACAGGCTCATTATCACGAGCTTTTTAATCCGCTTCCTAGCGGTTTTGTTCACGCTGATGCTAATGACATTGATAGCGTGATTAAAGTAGCAAAAGAAAACAACGTCTGTGCTATTATGATAGAATGTGTTCAGGGTGAGGGCGGTGTCATTAGACTTGACACTGACTTTGTGAAAGCTATTTACAGCTACGCTATAGATAACGATATCCTCTTTATGGTTGACGAGGTGCAGACGGGTAACGGACGTACAGGTGAGCTTTACGCTTACATGCATTACGGTATAAAGCCTGACGTTTTCACTACTGCAAAAGGCTTGGGCGGAGGACTTCCTATTGGTGCTTGCGTAGTTGGTCAGAAAGCTCAGAACACCTTAGGTTTTGGTGACCACGGTTCAACCTACGGCGGAAATCCTGTAGCTTGTGCAGGCGCACTTTCTGTATTTGAGCGACTCGATGAAAAACTTCTTACTGAAGTTAAGGCTAAGAGTGAGTATGTTTTCAGCGAATTGTCAGAATGTGAGGGTGTAGAGTCTGTATCAGGTATGGGTCTTATGATTGGCATCAAGACTAAAAAGCCTGTTTCCGACGTTATCAAAGAATGTATGAAAAACGGTGTGCTTTGCCTTAGCGCAAAAGATAAGCTAAGACTTCTCCCTGCTCTTAACATCGACTTTGAGATGCTTAAAAAAGCTTTGGAAGTTATCAAATCTGCGTGTGAATAATAGGAGGACATTATGAATCTTAAGAATAAAGATTTCTTAAAATTACTCGATTTTACAACTGAAGAAATAAACTACCTGCTCGATTTATCAGCCGAGCTTAAAGCTAAGAAAAAGGCAGGTATCCCACACAGAATGTGCGAGGGTAAGAGCATCGCTCTAATTTTTGAAAAGACTTCAACTCGTACCCGTTGTGCGTTTGAGGTAGCAGCGGCTGACCTTGGTATGCACCCGACCTATCTCGACCCGAGTGGCTCACAGATAGGAAAGAAAGAGTCGATCGCTGATACAGCACGAGTTCTTTCTCGTATGTATGATGCTATCGAGTACCGTGGCTTCGGTCAGGAAATTGTTGAAGATTTAGCGAAATATAGCGATGTTCCTGTGTACAATGGTCTTACTAACGAGTTCCACCCGACTCAGATTCTCGCCGACTTTTTAACAATCAAGGAACACTGCGGAGATTTGAAAGGTAAAAAACTCGTTTATATGGGTGACGCTAGATACAATATGGGCAACTCGCTTATGGTAGGTTGTGCGAAAATGGGTATGCACTTTGTTGCTTGCGCGCCTAAGAAGTATTTCCCAAGTGACGAACTCGTAAAAGAATGTATGGCAGTTGCTGAAAAGACAGGTGCTACACTTGAGTTTATCGAAGACCCAATGGTAGCTACAAAGAATGCTGACGTTATCTACACTGACGTTTGGGTTTCCATGGGTGAACCTGATTCAGTCTGGGAAGAGCGTATAAGCGAGCTTTCTCCTTACCAGGTGAATAAAACTCTTATGGATAACGCTGGAGAACAGTGTAAATTTATGCACTGCTTACCTGCTTTCCATGACTTGAATACTACAATCGGTAAAGAGATTAACAAGAAATTCGGTATCGACTGTATGGAAGTTACCGATGAGGTGTTCGAAAGTGATGCTTCTATCGTATTTGACGAGGCTGAAAACCGTATGCACACAATCAAGGCAGTTATTTACGCAACACTAGCATAAAAAATCATCCTCCGTATGAAAATATACGGAGGATTTTTTGTGTATTCGTTAATTTGTTTAGTAGCAAAATGAAATCAAAGGGGATAAATGAATTAACTGTTTTTCTGAATAATTCGTGGCTTTGATAATACAACAGTCGAATTATCAGGAATATCTTCAAATACAACGCAGTTTGGTCCGATTTTTACATTGTTTCCTATATGAATTTTACCTGTGATTTTTGCTCCCGGACCAATATAACAATTGTCGCCAATTGTAGGCGCGCCTCCAACACCTTCACCTATAGTAACCTGATGAAAGATTGTTGCGTTTTTCCCTATATGTGCATTATGGGATACAATTATGCCATATAGTCCGTGAGGAAAATTAGGGGGAGCATCAAAGGTTGCTCCGTATCCAATGTGGGTACCAAGTGAAGCGTTGTTGAAAGCGTCACATCTTTTTATGTAGAAAAGGTAAATGTATTTTAATATTCTGGGATACTTGCCCTGACAAACCACTCGTTGACGTAATTTCCAATATTTCTTGGGATTATAGCGTTGTACAATATTTCGAAAAGTGATTTCTAATTTATTCATTCCAAATCCTCCTAATGTGGGTGTAGTGTTCAAAACGGATTATATACATAATGAGTTTGAGCTTTAATGTATCTGATACTACAGGAGAGTATACCATAAAAATAAAAGAAAAGCTACTATGTTAGTTTTTTATTTACAAACAAAAAGTTATTTGTTATACTGAAACTACAATAATAGTGTCTTTTAATGACATAATAAAAAGGAAAGGAAGTAAAAGTATGTCAGTATTAAAGGTAACTAAAGAGAATTATTATGAAGTTAAAAACAGTGATAAAACAGTTTTACTGGATTTCTATGCTGATTGGTGTGGTCCTTGTCGAATGGTTTCCCCTATCGTTGATGAAATCGCTGAGGAAAATCCACAGTATTTAGTAGGCAAAATTAACGTGGACGAAGAGCAGGAGCTTGCATCTGCATACGGTGTTATGAGTATTCCGACACTCGTTGTTCTCAAAAACGGCGAAGTAGTAAATAAATCTATGGGAGCAAAACCAAAGGCAGCTATTATGGCTATGCTTGAAAGCTAAATACTTTTGGTGAAGATATGGAACATATTTATGATATGGTTATAATCGGTGGTGGCCCTGCGGGATATACTGCTGCGCTTTACTCTTCACGTGCAGGCTTTGACACCGTGGTTTTAGAAAAAATGGCGGTAGGTGGTCAGATGACTTTAACTGATGTTATCGACAACTATCCCGGATTTCCTGAGGGTGTTGACGGCTTTACGCTATCATCTAATATGCAACAGGGTGCTGAGCGTTTCGGCACTAAAACTATTTATGACGAGGTTGTGTCAGTTGATTTAGAAAGTGAAGTTAAAGAAATTGAAACAGCGTTTTCGGGCAAGATTTTCGCTAAAACTGTAGTTATAGCTACGGGTGCTAACCCAAGGGAGCTAGGACTTGAAAATGAACAAGAGCTTTTAGGACAAGGTGTGCATTACTGCGCTCACTGTGACGGCAGGTTTTATAAAGACAAGGTAGCTGTTGTGGTTGGCGGCGGAAACTCCGCAGTGAGTGATGCGCTTTACCTTTCTCATCTTTGCAAAAAGGTTTATCTGGTTCATAGACGTGATGTGCTTCGCGCTACGAAAATCTATCACGACCCGATTATGAAAGCGGAAAATATCGAATTTTGTTACAACAGCGTAATGTCTAAGATTGGTACGGATAACGGCAAATTATCCGGTGTTTCGCTGATTGATACTAAGACAAGCGAAAAGCGAGAAATCGAGTGTGATGGTGTGTTTATCAGCATCGGACGAAAACCTGCTACTGAGTTTCTGGACGGTAAACTCGAACTCGACAAGGGCGGATATATCGTAGCTGACGAATCCACTAAAACGAGTATCGACGGAGTTTTCGCTGTGGGCGATGTGAGAACAAAGGTGTTGCGTCAGGTAGTGACAGCAGTTTCTGACGGTGCTGTAGCGGCACATTATGCCGAGGAATATTTATCAAGATAAGTAATAAAATAATATAAAACACGGAGGTATTATTATGTGTGAAATCAGATTTTTTGTATGTGAGCATTGTGGCAATATCGTAGGTCTTATCCATAACGCAGGTGTGCCTATGATGTGCTGTGGTCAGAAAATGGTAGAGCTTGTTCCAAATACAGTTGAAGCAAGCGAAGAGAAACATCTTCCTGTTGTAAATGTTGATGGTGACAAGGTTTATGTTGAAATCGGAAGTGTAGCTCACCCGATGGTAGAAGAACACCATATCGTCTGGGTTTATCTCCAGACAGATAGAGGCGGTCAGCGTAAGTGCCTTGAAGTGGGCAGCGAGCCTAAGGTTACTTTTGCTTTAGCCGACGAAAAACCTGTTGCAGTGTATGCTTACTGTAATCTCCACGGCTTATGGAAAACAGAGGTTGAATAAAATATCATAAACTTTTTAGCGGACGACCACTGGTCGCCCCTACAATTCTACTAGATTAAATTTTATACACTTTTATAAACAAAAAGCTCCTACTTTTTACGGTAGGAGCTTAGTTTATTTATGTATGTTTTAGGAGATTAAACAACGCCCTGTGCGAGCATAGCCTCAGCAACTTTCTCGAAGCCTGCGATGTTAGCACCCTTAACGAGGTCGTACTTGCCGTAGTACTTCATTGAAGCATCAGCACAAGCCTTGTGGATGTTAACCATAATACCGTGGAGCTGTTCGAGAACCTGCTCTGAAGAGAATACAGTCTTGCCTGCGTTCTGACCCATCTCGATGCAAGATGTAGCAACGCCACCTGCGTTAGCAGCCTTAGCAGGACCAACGATAACACCGTTATCCATGAGGTACTCTAAAGCTTCGTTTGTTGTAGGCATATTTGAACCTTCGCAAACGTACTTTGTACCTGAAGCTACGATAGCCTTAGCGTCTTCGAGGTGAATCTCGTTCTGTGTAGCACATGGAATGTAGAGGTCAGCGTCTGCATACTCCCAAGGCTTCTTACCAGCTACGAACTTAGCGTTAGGGAATCTCTCTGCGTATGGAGCAACGATGTTCTTACCTGAATTTCTGAGGTCTAACATGCACTGCCACTTTTCTTCTGTGTTTACGCCGTCCTCGTCGATGATGTAACCGTCAGGACCTGAGATAGTAACACACTTAGCGCCTAAGTCTGTGAGCTTCTTAGCTGTACCCCAAGCAACGTTACCAAAGCCTGAGATAGCAACTCTCTTACCCTCAAGTGTATCGCCGTTGTACTTGAGCATTTCGTCAGCGTACCAAACGATACCGTAACCTGT
>JAFTYK010000026.1 GCA_017464765.1 Ruminococcus sp. | reverse complement strand
TGGTTTACCCCAAGGTGTTACAGGGCCTGGGCGACCTACTGGAGATTTACCCTCACCACCACCGTGTGGGTGGTCGCATGGGTTCATTACAGAACCTCTAACAGTTGGTCTGATACCCATATTTCTCTTTCTACCGGCTTTACCGATCTTAACGTTCTCGTGGTCTGTGTTACCAACCTGACCGATAGTAGCCATGCAGTTTTCCGGTACGTTTCTAAGCTCGCCTGATGGGAGTCTTAAAAGTGCCATGCCGTTCTCTTTAGCCATAAGCTGAGCCATGTTACCAGCAGCACGTGCAAGCTGTGCGCCTCTGCCTGGGTAAAGCTCAACATTGTGGATAAATGTACCTGTTGGAATAGCTGTGAGCGGAAGTGCGTTACCAGGCTTGATATCAGCGTTCTCGCCGGCTGTAACTTTGTCACCAACCTTGAGTCCCTGTGGAGCGATGATATATGCTTTCTCGCCGTCTGTGTATTCAACAAGTGCAATAAATGCTGAACGGTTTGGATCGTATTCGAGTGTGAGTACTGTACCCTCAACATCGAACTTCTGTCGCTTGAAATCGATTACACGGTACTTTCTTCTATTGCCGCCGCCTCTGTGACGAACTGTGATACGGCCGTAGCTGTTACGACCTGAGTTCTTCTTGAGTGGCTCGAGCAAGCTCTTTTCCGGAGCTACTTTTGAAAGTCCTGAATAATCAGTAACCGACATGTTACGTCTAGCGTTTGTCGTCGGCTTATAAACTTTAATAGCCATGTTTTCACTCTCCTCATGATGGCTTTGCGGGATAATGGCGTATCCCATACATTCTGCCTGTTAATAGTTTTGATTTTTACAGGCTTACATCATGCCTTCAAAAAATTCAATAGTCTTGCTGTCTTTCTTTAAAGTAACGTAAGCTTTCTTCCAAGCTCTTGTGTAGCCTTCGAATCTGCCCTGTCTCTTAAGACGGCCTCTTACGTTAACTGTAGTAACTTTGTCTACTTTAACCTTGAAGAGCTCTTCAACAGCTCTAGCAACGTCAATTTTTGTAGCTGACTTTGCAACTTCAAAAGTATACTTCTTATCAGCAATACCCAACATTGATTTCTCAGTGATGATTGGGCGAATTACGATATCCTGTGCTCTCATGCGTATACCTCCTCAATCTTTGCAAGTGCGTCCTTAGCGATGATAAGCTTGTCAGCGTTTAAGATGTCGTAAACGTTAAGCTCGTTAACCTGAGCTGTCTTTACGCCTGCGATATTTCTAGCTGACTTGATAACCTTCTCATCAACTGTTGGAAGAACGATAAGTGCTTTCTTCTCTGAGCCAACAGCGCTTAACATGTTAACGATTGACTTTGTCTTGATAGCATCAAGAGCGATTGAGTCAACAACGATAACGTCAGTGCTTAATGCTTTTGTAGAGAAAGCTGACTTCATAGCGAGTCTTCTTACCTTCTTGTTTACAGAGAATCTATAGTCTCTTGGCTTTGGAGCAAATACTACGCCGCCGTGGTACCACTGTGGAGCTCTTGTTGAACCCTGACGTGCACGACCTGTACCCTTCTGTCTCCAAGGTTTTCTACCGCCGCCGGATACTTCAGATCTTGTTAAAGCTGACTGTGTACCCTGACGCTGGTTAGCAAGATAGCTTACAACAAGCTGATGCATAACTGCGGCATTTGGTTCAATTCCGAATATGGAGTCACAAAGATCAACTGTGCCGACCTTCTTACCAGCCATATCTAAAACTGCTACATTTGGCATATTATTTCCTCCTTCCTTAAGCCTTTACGCTATCTTTGATAACAACTGTACCGCCGTTAGGACCAGGGATAGCACCCTTGATAGCGATGAGGTTGTTTTCAGCGTCTACTTTTACTACTGCGAGGTTCTGAACTGTAACCTTCTCAGCACCAAGGTGACCGGCCATCTTCTTGCCCTTCCAAACTCTTGATGGTGATGAACAAGCACCCATTGAACCACCGTGTCTAGCTACAGGACCTGAACCGTGAGATTCCTTAAGTCTAGAGAAGTTCCAACGCTTGATAACGCCAGCGTAGCCCTTACCCTTGCTAGTACCTGTTACGTCTACCTTGTTACCTGTTTCGAAAATGTCTGCCTTGATGATCTGGCCAAGCTCGTAAGCTGCGCAATCATCAAAACGGAACTCCTTAAGAGTTCTCTTTGGAGCAACGTCAGCCTTCTTGAAGTGACCCTGTAAAGGCTTTGTAACGTGCTTTGGCTTGATGTCACCGAAACCGATCTGTACAGCTTCGTAGCCATCGTTTTCAACTGTCTTCTTCATTGAAACAACACATGGGCCTGCTTCAACAACAGTTACGGGAACAACTTTTCCCTTTTCGTCGAAGATCTGAGTCATACCGATCTTCTTTCCGATTAATGCTTTCTGCATCATCTATTCCTCCTGTTTAGATTATTGGTCGGCTAAGCCGACATGATCACACTGCGGTTGGTTGGGATAAGAAAGTCTATTATAACTTGATCTCAATCTCAACGCCGGCAGGGAGCTCTAAGCTCATAAGAGCCTCGACTGTCTTGTTTGACGGTCTTAAAATGTCGATAAGACGCTTGTGAGTTCTCATTTCGAACTGCTCGCGGCTGTCCTTATACTTGTGAACAGCTCTAAGGATTGTAACAACCTGCTTTTCTGTTGGAAGTGGAACTGGACCTGAAACTCTGGCACCTGTTCTCTTTGCTGTTGCTACGATACGCTCAGCAGACTGATCAACCAGCTGATGATCGTAACCCTTAAGTCTTATCCTAATTTTTTCCTTGACTGCCATATCGTCGCCTCCTTAAGAATTTAGTTGGCGGGCGTAGTACAAAACCTTTCCACCTTGCCGGGTGTTTCCACCCCGTCCATTAAAAAACCGATTAACTTTTCTTGTTAACCGGATAGTGAAAAGCGCTTTGTTGGCTTTATGACATAGCAACCCCAATGTCACTCAGCACACAAATCAGTATTCTTTCGCCCGGTTTAAAATCGGACATACTCCACGGAAAAACCGACCATTTGGTCGCAACCTCCCGCTTCATCGCATATCTATTGCAGTCACGCAGGGAAAATTATACTATATATATAAAGCAAAATCAATAAAAACACTGAAATTTGATGTGTAGAAAATTTGTGTATTCAGGTAGTGTATTTTTGTGCAACTTCACTAAAAGGTGAAATTCACACAAAACATATTAAAAACGCGATACCTATGCGGTTTTTAAGGCTTTTTATCACACAAAGTCTTTGAGATAACATTAAGATTTTCCAATTTTTAAAAGCTACAATTTTGAAATTTTTACAAAAATTTACACTCAACGCTATTTTAGAGGTAAAAACACGCATTATCCAAGCGTTATTTTTCTGTTTTAGAATTATTTATGCTTATGGATAATACATATACATATTATATATAGTAAAAATCACGACATATTTAAGTTTGCAAATACATAAAATCTGGTGTAAAATAGCATTGAAAGGGTGTTTTTTATGCTATCTTTATTCTACGGAACAGGAAAAGGGAAAACCTGTTGTGCTATCGGTGCTGCAATTAGAACCGCTTCTAAAGATAAAAAGGTACTTTACGTTGAGTTTTTAGCACAGGAAGAACCTGCTGACAGAAAAGCGTTAGAAACTATGTATATTACAGTTATGAGCGCTCCTGTTAACTTAGAGCTTATATCTGATACAGCAAATGACAGCAAAGCTCAGGTTTCGAAGGTGTTCAGAGAACTGTTCGACACAGCCGTTGTTACAGTACTCACCCGACAATACGATATGCTGGTACTGGACGGAGTTTTTGACGCAATAAGCAAAGGTTTCCTCATTGATACTGAGGTCTATGACTTCTTATCAAATGCACCTGATAACCTAGATGTTATCTGTACAGGATTAAACTATGACGAAAAATTCTCACCATTGTTCAAATATATAACTGAACTTACTAACAAAACCCCTGAGGAGTAACAGAAAAAGGAGCTGAATTTCAGCTCCTTTTCTTTATATAGTATATTATCTTTTCTCTACTACTTCACCTAAACGCTTATAGATACTATTCTCTTCAACGTAACCGCGAACAAAAGAAAGCGGATAAACGTTTGAATTTCTGCCAATAACAGTACCAGGATTCATAACAGAGTTGCAACCAACCTCAACGAAGTCACCAATCATAGCACCGAACTTCTTCACGTTAGTTTCAACCTTTTGTCCATCACACAAAACTGTAACTAAAGATTTATCACTCTTTAAATTAGATGCGATAACGCCAGCACCTGTGTGTGACTTGTAACCGTAGATACTATCACCTACATAGTTATAGTGTGGCACCTGAACATTATCAAAAAGAACACAGTTTTTAAGCTCAGTTGAGTTACCAACAACTGCGTTTTTACCAACAATGGCAGAACCACGGATAAACGCACAATGTCTTACTTCTGCATCCTCATCAATAATCAGCGGACCATTAAGTGAAGCTGATGGTGCAATCTTAGCGCTTTTAGCTACCCAGATATCATCAGCGATTTTTACAAACTTCTCGCTATCAAGTGTTGAGCCAAGTTCTATAATAAAATCCTTAATCTTAGGAAGAGCTTCCCACGGATAAGAAATAGACTCAAAAAGGTCTCTTGCAATAGTGTGATCAAGGTCATAAAGTTTTTTAATAGTAAGTTTTTCCATAATTAACCCTTTCTCGAAAACCTGAGGTTTTCAATTTTATTATCAAGCTTATATCTTTTAACAAGATGATAAGTAAGTAAAGATATAAACACACCGAACAACATACCCGCTAGCACGTCAGTCGGAAAATGAACATAGTTATAAAGTCTGGAGAATCCAATCAGAGCCGCAAGCACCAGAGCTAACACTCCATACTTTTTGTTCCACTGAAAGATTGTAGTAGCTGAAGCAAACGACGAGCTTGTGTGTCCTGACGGAAAACTGAAGCTCTTCGGTCTTTTCACGAGCATTTCGATTTCATTATTAATATTACACGGGCGAACTCTGCCTATAATATTTTTGAGCAGAAATTCTCCTAAGAAAAGCGAAATACCCATCGAAAGTATCATCACAATCCCGCAGACACGAGTTTTCTTAAAAAACAGCATAGGTATGGATACAGCAAACCAGACAATTCCACCTTCTCCTATCAGACTAAGGAAAACCATAATTTTGTCAAGTACATCACATCTTAAATTGTTCTGAATAAAATCAAGTATCTGAAAATCAATCTGAGTTATATATTCGAGCATAAAGCCTCCAAAACTATATTATTATATATTATATAGCTAAATTAACTCATATTCAAGAAAAAATTACGACATTGACAATATGGAAGTCGTAGAGTAAAGTAAATGCGGAGGAGATAATATGAAAATCATAGTAAACAGAATCGAAGACGGTGTCGCTACCATTGAACTCGAAAATGGCAAAACCGTAAATCTTCCTGCTATACTTTTCGAAGACTTCAAAGAGGGCGATACACTAATACTGACTATAGAAAAGGCCAACGATTCAGGCACCGCTGATACACAAAAAATATTCGATAAACTTAGAAACAAGTCGAATAATTACGAGTAAAATAAGTATCAATCGTACTTTTTTGATTGACAAACTTGTTTTTAGTAGTTATAATATATCTTACGCCAGTGAGGGCCATTAGCTCAGCTGGTTAGAGCAACCGGCTCATAACCGGTTGGTCCGGGGTTCGAGTCCCTGATGGCCCACCAAAAACAAAAGCACACCTCAACGAGGTGTGCTTTTGTTTTTGTATGCATTTTAGATTTTTTATGTTAAAATGTATTTACTACATACAAACTACAAATTTCCGTATTAAAATATAGTCAAAGGAGATGAGAATATGTACAAAATACTACTTGTGGAAGATGATTCTGACATAAGAGAAATGATATGCGATTATTTTGACGCTAAAAGCGAGGGAAATTTACATATTGATACTGCTGTAGATGGTCAAGAAGGCATCGAAAAGGCATACGAAAACACATACGATTTATTATTGCTTGATGTTATGCTCCCTGAACTTGATGGTTTTGAAATATGTAAGCAAGTGAGAACTGATAGCGATGTGCCGATTGTTTTCATCACAGCTAGAACCTCCCAGACAGATATGCTTAGAGGTTACGGCTTAGGTTGTGACGATTACATCGTAAAGCCATTCCCACTACCCGTACTTTTCGAGAAAGTGAATGCTCTCATCAAGCGTTCAAAAGGACTTGTCCGTTTACCACAATTTCACTCAGGAAGTCTTACACTGAATCCTAATAACGGAAAAGTCGTATCAAACGGTGTGGAAATTACACTTACTTCCAAAGAGTTTTCTATACTCAAAATTCTTTTTGAGAACAAAAACAAAATCATCTCCCGAGAAGCCCTTATTCGCATGCTGTGGGGCTACGACTGCGATGTTGATGAAAGAATCGTAGATACCCACATCAAAAACCTTCGAAAGGCTATCGGCGAAAATGCAAAGCTCATAAAAACCGTACGCTCTCGCGGGTATATTATGGAGGAATTCTAGTGTCAAAAAAGTTAAAAAAACAACAGCAAAAGGTAACCGTTTTGGTTTTCACCATTTTGTTTTCAGTATGGCTTATCGTATCTTCTGTTTTCTGCGTTATAGTGGTAAAAAACGACAAGGACCGACTCATACTTAATGAACAAAAATCGTTTTCAAGACTAATCAACAGATTGGAAAGCTACCCATATCTGTCATACGGCAAAATCTGTTTGGGGCTTGACTCAATGGCAGAACACTACGATGCCTATCTGCTCGACGGAATTGAAGAACCTATACCGTCATACGGCGCATATCCATATCACGATAACCAAATGCAAATCATTGCTTACACTGATAACACAAAATTGAAAGAAGAATCTGACGACGAGAGTGTTAACGATGACTATATGTTGATTATGGATACAGACAAGAACGCCTACGCTTTCTACAACTGTATCGGAAACAATAAGCGCTTCACTCGTGAAGGAAATATTGATTATGAACACTTCAGAAACTCAATGAGTGATGAACAGTACCAGGTCATCAGCAAATATCTCTTGAGCAGAGCCAATTACTACGAACTTATATGCACCTCGTTTTACTATATAAGTCCCGGAAGAATTATTCCAAAAACAGCAGATATTGTAAAAACAACAAATGTTAATCCATGGAACGGAACTGATACTTTTGTACAGTCTTTCAGCTTTAACCCAAGTGGCATCGAAAAAGCCCAATTATGTTACAACGCATATGATACCCGAGATGTTATACCAGGAGATTTTGTGGTTGGTAATTATAGCAGTGGCGGGCTGATACAAAGTCCTTACGCTCCTATAAATTACAACGAATTCGACTTATATAACGGTAAAATCGAAAAAGTAGGTCGTTTCACCTACACTTTTGAAAACAGGACAAATATTGCCGTACCATCAATCGGAGAAGTATACGAAAATATTGTTGAAGAAGCAAACATTCCAACCAATCCAGACTCATCATACTCTGAGATTATCACCATTTATTATAAGCGACAATTCAACATCTTTGAAAGTAACAAACAATTACTTATTACAGGAATTTCAGGAATCTTTCTATTCTTCCTTATTATCGGGTCAATACTGATATTTTTCATGAGAAAAATCATTAAAACTCAACTGGTTGAAGAAGAAAAACGCAGAGAGGTCACAAACGCCCTCGCTCACGACATAAAAACTCCTCTTTTCATTATTTCAGGCTATGCTCAGAATTTGAAAGAAAACGTGAACACTGACAAGCGTGAACATTACTGCAACAGAATTATTGAGCGTACAGACGAAGTGAATTCACTCGTACACAAAATGCTTGATTTCTCAAAACTTGGAGAAACAAAGCAAAATCTGATTTTAGAAAACGTAGATTTAGCAGAGCTTATTAACTCGGTTATCAAGGACTATTACGATATCCCTGACTCAAAAAGCATTAAGTTTGATGTTACTAAAAAGCCTTCCGTAAATGCTGACAAAGAACTTCTCAAACGAGCTGTATCTTACCTGTTTGACAATGCTATCAGATACTCGCTTGATAATACAGATATAAACATCATTTTAAACGAAAACTCGCTTAGTATTTCAAATACTTGTGAGAACATAAGCTATCAGGATTTAAAGCACCTAACTGAACCGTACTTCCGTGTTGAGAAAAATCGTGAAAGCAAAGGTAACGGACTTGGTCTTTCTATAGTAAAATCAATAGTAGAACTACACTCTTTCAACCTTTCAATTGAGCTTAACTCAAACGTCATTACTTTCACAATAAAATTCTAGTTTCTCCTAAAACTATCCCCTAAAGAAAAAATGCTTCGGAAATTTCCGAAGCATTTTTCTTATTCTACATTAACTTTAATTGTTTTCTTTTTCCGCAAAGCGCGTTTTTCTCTGCGTTTGTCGCGCTGTCTTATATATGCAACCTTGAGTTTATGTAATTCATCATGAAGAACACCGATAGTCTTCTTGTCTTTAGGAAATACAAGTCGCATCAAAAAGATTGCTATGATAACAGTTAGGATTTTTTCAGGTGTGAATGGAACCCACAACAAACTCATATAAGCCGTACCCGTAACTATCATCCACGGAATATCGAGAACTGTTCCCAAAGCTGTAAGCACATAGCTCCAGCCGTTAGTTATCATCCACGCTATAAACAGACACAAAAGAAGCCTAGGGTTCAAAAACACCATCAGCCATTTCTTAAGCTGTCTATACACTCTCGTTTTGAGCGGAAGTTTTTTATTTTCAGCGTCCATAGTTTTACCTCTCTTTGAGAGAAGTATAAAGGAAACTTTTACTTATTTCAAGTTAAATTCTCGTTAATTTACAAAGTATTACCAAAGTTCACAATTTAGAAAAACTTTGTCATACAAAGAACAGACTTAAAACGCCTTGTTTCCATTTATCATTCGCTCTCTCAACGGCTTTACTGCCATCAAAGCAACAATGCCAATAACCGACATCACAAGTTCAGGGAGCATATAAGACGCGTTATAAACAAGTGAGTAAAGAGCAGCCAAAAGCTGACCGTCAAAAGAACTTAACACATAATTGCCGAAAGAATTGTTCATCTCTTCAAAGTAGCTAGAAGCATAGCTTCCCCACAAAATCCAGCCTGATAGGAAATGACAGATAAGACGAAGTAAAATCGCTATAGCCGAGCCTAAAGAAAAGGCAACTGTGTGATTTTTAAGCTTACCCTTGAACATACCCGAAAGGCCAACTACAACGTACGCAACGATATAGTCGAGCAACGCCATAACGATAACGGTCCATCCCTCAAGTCCAGCAAAAGCCTGACTCATAGTCGCACCCAGTACCATCTGCAACACACCGTAAACACCACCGCACAAAAGTCCCCATTTCACGCCGTACATATAGCCCAAAACAAGGATTGGCACCATTGAAAAAAGCGTCACGGAACCACCGAAAGGTAGTGCAAACACCTTGATAACTGACAGCACCGAAGCAAGACCGATGAGTACGCCACTTGTTACCAGACGCAAAGTTTTTTCTCTTACATTTTTCATAAAAAAAACACTCCTTTGTTACTATTATGAACGCAAAAAAACACCATACTTGCGTATGGTGTTAAGCACTAGTAACTAACTACTCCCTACGCCGGCATTATCCGTATCAGGTTCGCGACTACTGTCGCAGGGTCAGGAAGACATCTATTCCAATCTCAGCCGACTTTAGCATCGGCACCCCCTGTGGTGTTTTTTAATTTTGCAAGTTCTAGGGTACAATAGAAAAATAGATTTGTCAAGAAAAATTTGTCAGGCTTTTTCCTTAGCAAATCATTATCAGCTATAATCTTAACAGATATAGTGATATAATTATTTTATTTCAACTGTAATGTTTCTTTGTTAAAAGGTACTTATTAAGTGAAAAAGGAGGTTAAAAATGGATGATCATCTTATAATAGAACTGTTTTTCAAACGTTCAGAACAAGCAATTGTTGAAGCTACTGAAAAATATGGGAACTTATGTCAAAAATTATCTTATCAAATAGTTGGTAACAAAAATGACGCAGAAGAGTGTGTGAATGATGCTCTTTTAGCTGTTTGGGACTCAATTCCTCCAAATAACCCAAATTCACTTCCTGCATATCTTTGTAGAATCACACGTAACCTTTCCATAAAAAAACTTCGAAGCAATACAGCAAAGAAGAGAAATAGCTTTTATGATAAATCTCTAGACGAGATTAGCGACTGCATTGCCAGTAGATTTTCCGTAGATAGCCAAATTGATTCGCAGGCTCTAACAAGAAGCATTAACAACTTTTTAGACACAATTCATCCCGTTGACAGAAGTATTTTTGTTCAGCGTTATTGGTTTTGCTACGATGTTTCTATGATAGCTAAACACCTAAACAAAAGCGAAAACTATATAAGCGTACATCTACATAGAACCAAAACACGACTAAAAAAGCACCTAATCAAGGAGGATTTCTTATGAAAGATCTTATCGATAACGCAATAACAAACATTGACAGTAAACATATCGATGAAACTATATCCGATATTATTAACAACAAATCTACCAAAAATAATGTAAGTAAAGTTATTTTTAAAACAACAGTTGCTATAGCTGCAATAATTGCACTCTTGGTTGTTAGTTTTACAGTCGCTGTCGCAGAAGGTAATTATACAGCTTATCAAATACTTAACTCATTTAATCCTACTATAGCCCAGACTCTAACACGAGTAAATGAGTCCTGCATAGATAACGGTATAAAAATGACTGTTGAAGCGGTTAATATTAGTGGTTGCACAGCGGATATTCTAGTTTCAATTCAGGACATAGAAAAAGACAGAATTGATGAGACAACCGATCTATTTGACAGTTATCGTATTCACACTACATCAGATAGCGAGTGCGGTTGCTTCTTTATTTCTTATGACGAGAACAGTAAAACTGCTATGTTTTTAATTAACATAGAGCAAGAAGAACCAATCAAGGGAGGAAAAATCACTTTTTCAGTTTCAGAACTTTTAAGCGGTAAGAAAGATGTAAATTGCGAATTAGATATTACTGAAGAACTAAATGCAACTTATGGTTATGTGGATTCTCTAACACTTCCTGTAAGAGGTGGAAGCGG
Organism: Ruminococcus sp.; assembly: GCA_017464765.1. Classification (GTDB taxonomy): domain Bacteria; phylum Bacillota; class Clostridia; order Oscillospirales; family Acutalibacteraceae; genus Ruminococcoides. The sequence goes on along the minus strand of JAFTYK010000026.1, from coordinate 13,986 downwards.
AAAAGAAGAATTCAACCCAGATGAATCACACGATATTTTAAATACAAGTTTAGATAAGTCTTTCTCACCCACTACTGGTGTCCAAATTGTGGGATATGGATTCATCGATAACAAGCTTCACATACAAGCATACTATGAGAACATTTTAGACTATGACAATCATGGCTACGTATATTTAGCGAATCCTCAAGGAATAATTTATCCCGAATATGACATCGCTTTTTGGGACGATGACAAAAAAGGTAGTTTCGAAGAGTATGTCTATGACATATCACCAAAAGAGTTTGAAAGCTGTAGAGTATACGGAGAATTTGTAACATGTGAAAATAGAATTGAAGGCAAATGGAAAGTTAAATTTCTGCTACACGAAAAGTAGAAAATTCTTTTCACTAAATATGATACCTTTTCATAAAAGAGTAAAAAAGAGATGTTTCACTTATTATATTACGGCTACCGCGCTTGTTGCCATCGTATCAGCATACACGCTTCTTCTGCGCTCTCCCTAAAAACGTCGCACTGTGACGTTTTTACCTTCGGATTTCTGCGACTTCGCGCATCATCCTCGGCACGGTCGCCTTCGAGTCCTCTCTCAGCCCGCTAGCCATAGAAAATAAAAAACGCAGTACCGAAATGGTACTGCGTTTTCTATGGCGCGCTGAGAGGGACTCGAACCCCCGACCTACTGGTTCGTAGCCAGTCACTCTATCCGGCTGAGCTATCAGCGCAAAGTGCGGTTTAAAAACCGCAAGTGTTATACTATCACACTTTTTTAGAAAATGCAAGAGTTTTACAAAAATTTAGTTAAAGAGTGCATAAAATGCCTTGTAAGCCATATAAATATCGGCTTTTGATATAATTTCGAACGGTGCGTGCATACAAAGAACTGCTACTCCGAGGTCAACAACATCGACATTCATATTAGCAACGTACTTAGCGATAGTACCGCCACCGCCGATATCGACCTTACCAAGCTCACCAATCTGCCACTTGATGCCGTCCTTTTCGAGCATTGAACGGATTTCAGCCATATACTCAGCAGAAGCGTCGGAAGTATCGTACTTTCCGCCGTGACCTGTGTACTTGGATATTACAACACCTTCGTTAATAAAGCTTGCATTCTTTGGCTCGTAAGCACTAGAAAATGTCGGGTCAAATGCTGCGTTAACATCAGCAGAAAGACACTTACTCTTAGACAATACGTGGTAGCCCTCTTCTCCATCAGCTTTAGCTAAATCGTAGATAAAATATCTTAAGAAATCAGACTGCATACCTGTGTTACCGTCAGAGCCTGTTTCTTCTTTATCGGTAAGATAAGTGATAACAGTGCTTTCAGGCATCTCTGTGTTTAACGCTGCCATAAGTGCAGGATATGCACAGCAACGGTCATCATGACCATAGCCACCGATAAGCGAACGGTCAAAACCGATGTCTCTGGTTTTATAACAAGGCACAAAGCAAAGCTCAGATGACAGAAAATCATCTTCAGTAATGCCGTACTTCTCGTTTAAAATACTCATAACATTGAGTGCTACTAAGCCCTTGTCATCATCATTTGAGTACGGACGTGAACCAACTAAGATATTTAAATCCTCGCCTGTAAACGCTTTGTTCATTGTTTTTGTAGCCTGTTCTCTGTCAAGATGTGGCAAAAGGTCAGTAATGCAGAAGCAAGGCTCTGATTCATCGTCGCCTAAACGAATATCAACCTTTGTGCCGTCGAGCTTAACTACAGTGCCGTGAAGTGAAAGCGGAATAGTTGTCCACTGATACTTCTTGATACCGCCATAGTAGTGAGTTTTAAAAAGTGCGAGGTTATTATCCTCGTAAAGTGGGTTTGGCTTTAAATCAATTCGTGGTGAATCAACGTGAGCGATAGCAAGCTTCACGCCGTTCTTTGTACCGTTTTTACCGATAACGGCAAAACCAACTGCCTTATCGCGGTTGACGATGTAAACCTTGTCGCCTGCTTTGTAAGTTTTTGCATTATCATACTCTGTAAATCCGTACTTTTTAGCAAGCTCAACGCTGTAAACCACAGCCTCACGTTCTGTGCGTGAAAAGTCTAAAAACTTCTTATACTCAGCGCAGAAATCGTCAGCATTTTTCAAATCTTCTGCTTTATAGTCAGCGGCGCCCTTCCTGTCTTTCATCATAATTTCTTCTTTTAATAGCTGTGCTTTTGTTTTCTCAGACATATATATTCCTCCTATGGTTAAAGTTAAGTTTAGTATATCTAGATTAGAGTTATAAGTTTTTTCGCTCACTCTAATTATTATCATAATAAAGCGATTCATACACCGCTTTTGTGTTTTCTACTCTTTCTACGTACTGCTTTGTTTCTTCAAACGGAATCGAGTGAAGAGTCATACCATCATTTGAGTAGTTGTTGTCATTAAGCCATGAATCAACGTTAGCTGAGCCTGCGTTATAAGCCGCTACGGCAAGTTTTTCGTTTCCATCGTAGTGCTTAAGAAGATAGTTTAGAAAGTACGTACCATATTTAATATTAATTTCAGGGTTTAAAAGCTCGCTTTCTGAATGAGTAATTTCTCCATCAACCAAATTCTGGAGCCACTCAAAAGTTTCAGGCATAATCTGCATTAAACCCATTGCACCTGCTACACTTTCGACCTCTGCCCTAAATCCGCTTTCAGTACGGATAACGGCGTACACAAGCGACTCCTCAACATCATATTCATCGCTATAGTGAGATACATACTGCGAATACTCCTGAGGATAAAAATGCATCATAACCTTTGATTTTACACCCGAAAGAACATCCGTTGAAAAAGCGAGCAAACCTACTATTACAATGCACACCAAAAAGAGCGTTGTAATACTACAGCAACAGCCGTGTCCTTTTCTTCCTGTTTTCTCAAAATGCTGTGACATCTCTCACCTCTAAAGTTTCTCTAAAACGGCTTTAGTTTTTTCAAAAAGGGTCTCTAAATCGGAATCGTTTTTTATAACAAAATCCGACTTTTCGGTATAAAAGCTGTCATCGTGCTGAGCGTTCATTCGACTTTCTATGTCAGACTGTACCATATTATCCCTGTTTTTCACCCTTGAAATTCTCTGCTGTTTAGGAGCAATAACAGACACAACCTTGTCACAAAGTTTATCTGTACCGCTTTCGAACAACAGCGGTGCATCGTAAACGATTGAGTCAAAACCGTCAGCGACATACTTAAGAATTCTTTTCTCAACAAGCGAAACAATCGCAGGGTGGGTGATAGCGTTTAGACGTTTTGCACCGTCATCACTACTAAAAGCTCTTTTTGAGAGCAATTTACGGTTCAAGGTACCGTCCGGATTTATTATGTCATCGCCGAAGGATTTTGAAAGCTTTTCTAAAGTTTTCGAGCCTTTTTCTACTACTTCTCTCGCAACTTTATCAGCGTCAATAAGCTTATATCCGTTTTCGACGAATATTTTGGCTACAGCACTTTTACCTGACCCCATAGGGCCTGTAAGACCAACGACTTTTGCTTTACTCAAGGTCAAACACCTCAAATGAAGCCGCCCTTATAAGGCGATTATAAAGTGCCATCCCTACACCAGTTTTAGTTGGGCAGTGAGCGTATACTGTAGTGAAACAACCAAGCTCATCAACCTGTCTTAACGCATCAAAAAGCAAGTGTGCCTGCGCCTGCAAATCATCGCTTTTTCCGATAGGAATAGTTTTAGCTTTCAAGTGCTTTATATCCTCGTCGTAGCAGATAGCACCAACTGTGTTATCTTTTTCGTATTCGTTATTCACAAAGTTAATAAAGCTATCGCTGTCGCCGTTTATAAGAACAACCTTAGCTTTTGGTGCGTAGTGTTTATATTTCATTCCCGGTGACGAAACTTTCTGGTCACTCTCAAGTTTAAAAAGTACCGCGTGGTCAACGTCGATGTGACCAATTACTTCTTCGATTTCTTCAACGGTTACTAAGCCGGGTCGCAATAGCCTTGGAGTTTTTGTAGCTAAAGTGATAACTGTACTTTCAACACCAACATCGCACATACCGCCATCGACAACAGCCTCAATATCACCCGATAAGTCGTTGAGAACGTGCTGTGCTGTGGTAGGGCTAGGAGAGCCTGAACGGTTAGCTGACGGAGCAGCAAGCACAGTAGAGCTTTCTTTGATAAGCGAACGTGCTACCTTGTGACTTGGAAGTCTTATAGCGACTGTGGGAAGTCCTGCACTTACTTCATCGGGGATAACATCTGACTTTTTCATAATAATCGTGAGCGGACCCGGCCAGAAATGCTCAGCTAATTTCTTAGCTTTCTCCGGGAAATCCGACACTAAATTAAATCGCTCAATATCTTCGATTTCAGAGATATGAACAATCAGCGGATTATCCATCGGTCTGCGCTTTGCGAGGAAAATTTTCTTTACAGCATCGCCGTTTAACGCGTCAGCCGCAAGACCGTAAACCGTCTCCGTAGGCATAGCAACAACACCACCATCTTTCAAAAAGTCGGCGGCTATTTTTATATCTTCTGTTTTACTGCCTAGTAAGAGTGTATTCATAGTTTTAGTTTTCCATACTTTCTTTCAACTGTTCGGCACGCTGTGCTGTTATCAAAGCTTCGATAACCTCATCGAGATTGCCGTTTAAAATATCGTCGAGTTTATATAAAGTAAGACCTATTCTATGGTCAGTTATTCTGCTCTGTGGGAAGTTGTAGGTTCGAATTTTCTCACTACGGTCACCCGAGCCTACCTGTGATTTTCTGTCACTGGCGATTTCAGCGTTCTGCTTATCCTGCTCGACTTTTAAAAGTCGGCTTTTAAGAACTTTCAAAGCTTTATCCTTGTTTTTATACTGGCTACGCTCGTCCTGACACTCAACTACCATTCCAGTAGGAAGATGAGTGATACGGATAGCTGAAGATGTTTTGTTAATATGCTGACCACCTGCGCCAGAAGAGCGGAAAGTATCAATCTGCAAATCACTCGGATTGATGTCAATTTCAACGTCATCAGCCTCAGGAAGTACAGCTACAGTTGCGGCTGAGGTGTGAATTCTGCCACCGCTTTCAGTCTGTGGCACACGCTGAACCCTGTGTGTTCCCGACTCAAATTTAAAGCGGGAGTAAGCTCCGTCGCCATTAATCATAAATGATATTTCCTTATATCCGCCAAGCTCTGTTTCGTTAGCATTGAGTATCTCAACAGAGAAGCCTTTTTTCTCAGCATACATAGTGTACATTCTGAAAAGGTCGGACGCAAAAAGCGAGGATTCTTCTCCTCCCGTACCACCTCTGATTTCAACGATAACGTTGCGTTCATCATTAGGGTCTTTAGGAAGAAGCAGGATTTTAAGTTCGTCTTCGATAGTGACTATGTTTTCTTTTGCATCACTAAGTTCAAGCTGAGCTAGAGCTTTCAGCTCCTCGTCTCCACCTGCTTCTTCAAGTAATGAGAGTGCATCTTCAATAGTGGTTTTAGTAGCCTTATACTCGCGATATTTTTCAACTATCGGAGTTATTGTGCTAAGCTCCTTGTTAACCTCTCGAAAAGTAACAGGGTCACTAGCCACATCAGGCTCGTAAAGTCGTTTATTCAGTTCTTCAAATCTTTTATCAAAAATCTCAAGTTTATCAAACATATTCTATCCTCAAACTTATTCTTCTCTAATAATCTGCTTTATATTTTTTTCGACCTTTTTTCTTGGCACCATAACCTCGTGGGAGCATTTAGTACATTTAATTTTAAAGTCCATTCCTATTCGTGTGACCAAGAACTCGTTATTTCCACACGGATGAGGTTTTTTCATTATTAATTTATCATTCAACCTAACGTCCATAGTGGCGCCCTCTCTCCCATTTTATTTACATTACATAATACCACAACTATATAAAAATAGCAAGGCGATACAAAAGATGTACCGCCCTTAATAAGCTTATTCAATTACAAATTCTCTTAGTCTTCCGAAGGTTGCTTCGTCGATAACTGCTTCGACAACTACACCGTTTTCTGTATACTCTTCGCTATTGACTGTTGAAGTAGTCCGAAGATTGGCAGCTAATCCTGCTTTATCAAACGGAAAGAGTAGCTTCACACATTTTACACGAAGAGGTAAATTATCTTCAATAGCACTAAGGAGTTCATCTATACCTGTACCATGTTTCGCACTGATTTTTACAGCGTTTTTGATACGCAATATATCGCCATTATCCTCGACTAAATCGCACTTATTAAGAACAGGGACGATGGGTGTATCAGTACAGCCTAAACTTACAAGAAGTTTTTCTGTAACGTCTAAATGAAGTGTTGCTTCTTCACTACTTGCGTCGCAAACATTGAGAATAATATCAGCTAAAGCAGCCTCTTCCAAAGTTGACTTGAAAGCTTCTACAAGATGATGAGGAAGTCGACGCACAAGACCAACCGTATCAATCATCATAACAGATACTCCGTTAGGAAGTTTTAGCGCACGGGAAGTCGGGTCAAGTGTCGCAAAAAGCTTGTCCTGCGCAAGAACTCCCGCCTCAGTCAAAAAGTTCATCAGTGTAGATTTACCCGCGTTAGTATAGCCTACTATCGCCACGGTTATTACGTTGTCTTTCTTTCTTCTGCGTCTAAGCTGTAAACGATGCTGTTCGACTTCTTTCAGTCCATCTTTCAGCGTTTCCATTCTACGGCGAATGTGGCGCTTGTCAGTTTCGAGTTTCGTTTCTCCAGGTCCACGAGTACCGATACCACCACCCAGACGTGACATCTCGATACCCTTACCAGTTAGTCTTGGAAGCATATATTTGAGCTGGGCGAGTTCTACTTGCAACTTACCCTCTTTAGACTTAGCACGCTGTGCGAAAATATCTAAAATAAGCATTGTGCGGTCAATTGTACGCACGTTAGTTTCAGCTTCAATATTACGAATCTGCACAGGTGAGAGTTCCAAGTCAAAAATTAAAAGCTCGATTTCGTGTAACTCGCACGCTTCTTTTATTTCAATCAACTTGCCGCTACCGACACAAGTACCCGGTTCTAAATGGCTTAGTTTCTGCTCAATACTAAGAAGTGGGTCAGCACCCGCACTTTTAGCTAACTCAAAAAGTTCAGAAAGTGATGACTGCGCGTCATAATCTCCTGTATCAACGCTCACAAGTAGCGCACGAGTAGGTTTTATTTCCAAAGTATTTTCCATACATTTCTCCAAATCTCTATTTATACTTTACTTATTATACTCAAGTATAGCCTAAGTTTTTAACTTTGTAAATATTCAAAGATACATATTAATTTATGCTTTTATTTTTGACAAATGTGTAGTATAATGGTATTTGGAGAGTTTTAAGCTACAATAGATGTAGCAAAAAGAGGTTATTATGGATAAGAAAAGAATAGTTATCAAGGTCGGTACTTCGACCCTTACATATGAAAACGGCAAGATAAATTTAAGACGAGTTGACACGCTGTGCAAGGTGCTGTCCGATTTACGCAACTTTGGTCACGATATTATACTTGTGTCTTCAGGTGCTATCGGTGTAGGCATGGGAAAACTCGGTCTTCCCTCACGTCCTGATACCACAAGGGAAAAGCAGGCTTTAGCCGCTATCGGTCAGTGCGAGCTGATGTTTATGTATGATAAGTTTTTCTCGGAATACAACAACACAGTAGCTCAGGTACTTCTGACTAAGTATTCGGTAGACACCGACCACAAAAAAGAAAACGTACTGAACACATTCAACACGCTATTGCAGATGGGAATTATCCCTATCGTTAACGAAAACGACACTGTTGCTATCGATGAACTTCAAGGTAACAACTTCGGCGATAACGATATGCTTTCAGCTATTGTATCGAAGCTCATCGGCGCCGACACTTTAGTTATCCTGACGGACATCGACGGACTGTATACTGACAATCCTCGTACTAATCCTGACGCTGAGCATATCGACATTGTTGAAGAAATCACAGACGAGATTATGCATATGGCTCACGGTTCAGGGTCTAACCGTGGCACAGGCGGTATGGCTACAAAACATACTGCCGCTAAACACGTGAACGAATCGGGCATTGACTGTATTGTATTAAACGGTGAAGACCCAACTATTCTCTATGACGTAGTAGATAACAACAAGTCAGTCGGAACATTATTTTTAGGACAAAGGTGATTTTTATGTTAACTGTAAAAGAACTCGGTATAAGAGCAAAGAAAGCTTCGCGCGTACTTTCCGTAGCAAAGGCTAGTAAAAACGAAGCCTTGAAAAACATCGCCAAAGCTTTAGTAAGCAACGCAGATTTCATCATTGAAGCTAATGATATAGATATCAAAAACGGTAAAGAAAACGGTTTGTCCGACGCTATGATAGACAGACTGCGTTTGAACAAAGAAAGAATCGACGATATAGCACAGGGTGTTAAGGAAATCATTGCTATGCCTGATCCTGTAGGAAAGGTTCTTTCAGGAAGCAAACTATCTAATGGCCTTGATATTTCAAAAGTCACAGTACCACTTGGGGTTATTGGAATTATTTTCGAGTCACGTCCTAACGTTACTGCTGACGCGGCGGCGCTCTGTCTGAAAGCTGGCAACTGCGTCATTCTTCGCGGTGGCAAGGAAGCTATCAACTCAAACAAGGCTATCGTTAAAGTTATGAGAGAGGCTATTAATAAAGCTGGTCTTCCAGAAGATTGCATTAACTTGGTTGAAGACACCACAAGACAAAGTTCTATTGAGCTTATGGGACTAACCGAGTACTTAGACGTTCTTATTCCGCGCGGTGGTGCTGGACTTATCAGAGCGGTAGTCGAAAACGCCAAAGTTCCTGTTATTGAAACAGGTGTGGGCAACTGTCACGCTTTTGTTGATGAGAGTGCTGACATAAAAATGGCAACAGATATTATCTATAATGCTAAGACTTCACGAGTTTCCGTATGTAACGCACTCGAAACTATGCTTATACACGAAAACATCGCAGACAAAGCGCTACCTGCGATTTACGATAAACTAAAAGAAAAGAATGTAGAGATTCGCGGTTGCGAAAAAACAGTCGCAATACTCGGTAACACTGTAAAAAAAGCTACAGACGACGACTACGCTACCGAGTTTTTAGACTACATTTTAGCAGTTAAGGTTGTATCAACACTCGAAGAAGCGATTGACCATATCGCAAAGTACTCTAGCGGTCACAGTGAAGTAATCATCACAGAAAACTTCAAAAACGCTGAGTATTTCTTAAACCATGTTGATTCTTCAGCCGTTTACGTAAACGCCTCCACCCGTTTTACTGATGGAGGTCAGTTTGGCTTAGGCGCTGAAATCGGTATCTCGACACAAAAACTTCACGCACGCGGTCCGATGGGTTTAGAGAACTTAGTCTCTACTAAGTACATAATTCGTGGTGACGGCCAGATAAGATAACTAAATCACCAGATACATCAAAGCGAGTATCAAAGTGGTATCGGCCTTTTCGCTCATCAGTATAACTATAAGCAACAAAATCAGAGATTTTTCTTTGTCGCGCATAAATAAGTCAAGAATATTTTCTTCCTTTTTGTTATGTATCAAGGTTTTTCCTTCGGTAATAGTTTCTTCTGTTTTTGGTAATTTTTGAGATTCAATACGATTATTGTTTGTTACACTTTGAGGCTGGGCTTTTGAGTACATTTGTCTGAAACGTTCCATTGCATCATTTTGCATACTGTCAGCCATAACAACCTCCGTCAGAATAGTGAATCAAAAATCTTGGTTTCCTTTATGAGAGGTAGAAGCTTCATCATTTTCAAAATTTTCGAAGCTTCATCGAGTTTCTTTTTCCGCCCATCGGATAAAAACGGACGAAGTGCATAAAGCAACCTCGTCGTGTCATCTTCTTTACTTATATTCGACATAAGAGGAGCGATTTTGGAAAAGAGTGACAACATATCAGGAGATATTCCACCCGTTAAAGCTGACAGCATATTGTCAGAACTTTGCGCAGGCTTAGGCGGTTTTTCGGGTTTTTCAGAGGTGTTAGAGAGGCCGAGCATTTCCCCAAGCCCTTTTATTTGCCCTAATGCTTGGGGATCACTCAGAATCTCGTTTATTTTTGAGCTTAAATCGTCCATTTAACCCATCAGTTTTTTAATCAGCGCCTGTGCCTGCGGAGTTGAAAGCACCTTTTTCGACTCTTCAGGGTCGGACAAAATTCGGCTGATTTTTTCTGCCTGTTTCTCATCCATATTCATCAGCACCTTGTCAAGATTCCCCTTTTGGAGAGCTTCTTTCACCTGTGTGCTATCCGCATTGAGTCTTTGTGAAAGCTGATTTATCATCGAGTTTATCTGCTCGTTGTTTGCCATATATAACACCTCATTAATATACTATGCAGTATATCCCTTTTTATGACAGGAGATTTTATGAGAATTTTAGTTGTTTCTGATACACACGGTGATTTCTACTCTTTCAAAAAAGCTGTGGAAGAACAGAAAAGCGCCGACGTTATTATTCACTGCGGCGACTCAAGAGATGAGCTTGACGAAATGAAGATGTACTATCCTGATAAAGCATTTATCACCGTAAAAGGTAACTGTGATTTAGGCTCTACACTGCCTTTAGTTGAAGAGCGAGTGTTAGAGGGTAAAAAGATTTTCGTCACTCACGGTCACGCTTACAACGTGAAATTCACATTGTACAACCTTTGCTGTGCCGCAAGAGAAGCTAAAGCTGACATTGTGATTTACGGTCACACTCACAACGCACTAGCTGAATATGACGATGGGCTGTACATCTTAAATCCGGGATCGCTAAATGGCTATAACGCATCGTACGCCTTTATTGACATCACAGAGAAAGGCATTATGACAAATATAGTCAAATTAAAATAAATGTAGATTTTCGCATTCAAATATGTTATACTCGTAACTTGTAAAGGAGGTACTATGGTGAACGATTTTTCAAAAGCAAAAGAGCTTTTTTCTAATATTTTGAGTTCTAACCGTATGCCTCACGCTGTGCTTATCGAGGGTGGCAGCAAAGAAGAACGCCAAAACGCAGTGGATTTTCTGTCGAAAAGTGCTGTGTGCAGTGGCACCACCCCTCCGTGCGGTGTTTGTAAAAACTGCGTTAAAGCGCAGAAAAACTCTCACCCTGATATTTATACTCCAAAGCTCAGCGGTAAAACAAACATCATTTCTGTTGAAGCTGTAAGAGAACTTATCAAAGACTCAAGCATTATTCCAAACGATGCTGACACTAAAGTTTTCATACTTTATGATACGGACAAGTGCATGCCGGAAATTTCGCAGAACGCGTTTTTGAAAGTTTTGGAGGAACCGCCTCAAAAGACGCTATTCATTCTGACGGCTGAAAACTCGAAAAAAATGCTTTCGACAATTTTGTCGCGTGTGCAGGTTTTCTCGCTGAAAAACGAAGATGATACGAATGAAGAAATCGATGAACTTGCACGAGATATTATAAACGGAATAGTATCTTTGAGCGAAGACAAGCTTTTATTCGCAACGGCAAAGCTTAACAACCGCGTAATTTTCAAAGACGTTATTAAACGTGTGAGCGAATATTTAAGACAAGGGCTGTCCATTTCCGTAGGAAACAAAAACTCTAGCAAAGAAGCGCAAGCTATTGCTAAAAAACTCACTAAATCTAGAATTATCTCCCTTATTGAGCTAAGTTCAAAAGCTATCATAAGGGCTGACCGCAACGTCAATATGACTTTACTTTCCACTTGGCTTTGCGGGGAATACAGGAGGATTTCATGGCAGAGGTAATCGGAGTAAGATTTAAACAGGTCGGTAAAATTTACTATTTTGATCCTGTTGATATAAAATTTGAAACAGGTGAAGCGGTAATCGTTGAAACCGCTCGAGGCGTTGAATGTGGCGAGGTTGCGACTTCTAACCGTGAAGAGCCTGACGAGAATATCGTTCACCCATTAAAAAAAGTCATCAGAAAAGCAACTGACGAGGACTTAAAACACCTACAAGAGAATAAACTTAAAGAAAAGGACGCTTTAAAAACCTGCGAAAAGCTTGTAGCACAGCACGGTCTTGAGATGAAACTCGTTGACGTTGAATATACCTTTGATAACTCAAAGATTATGTTCTACTTCACAGCGGACGGACGAGTGGATTTTAGAGCTTTAGTTAAAGACCTTGCATCTGTTTTCAGAACAAGAATCGAACTCAGACAGATTGGTGTTCGTGATGAAGCTAAAATGCTCGGAGGCTTGGGCGTATGCGGTAAGCCTTTCTGTTGTTCAAGCTTCTTGGGAGAATTTCAGCCGGTATCCATCAAAATGGCTAAGGAGCAGGGGCTTTCCCTCTCACCTGTGAAAATTTCAGGTACTTGCGGAAGACTTATGTGCTGTTTAAAATACGAGCAGGAAGCATACACGGACTTGCTCAAGCGTACTCCTAAGGTCGGCGCTATCGTTAAGACTCCGCTTGGACGTGGCTTGGTTGTTGAAAACAACCTGCTAACTCAAACACTTAAAGTCAAGATGGATAACACTCCTGATGAAGCTGCTCCACAGACTTTCAAGGTAAAAGAAGTGAAGCTGTTAAAGGACGGCTACATCAAGGTTAACAAAGAAGAACTCGCCGAACTCAAAAATCTGGAATAAAAAATTTTGACAAAATAATTGCAATTTTCACAAAGTATGCTACAATATACTTGTATCATTTAATAAGGAGGTTTATTTAAATGGCTTACGTAATTGATAAGGATACTTGCATCGGTTGTGGTGCTTGTGCAGATCAGTGCCCTTGCGAGGCTATCGCTGAGGATGATGGCAAGTTCGCTATCGACGCTGACGCTTGTGCTGATTGTGGCGCTTGTGCTGCTCAGTGCCCTGTAGAAGCTATCTCTGAGGGTTAATTTTACTTAGTACAAAAAGCTCACGGTTCTTGCCGTGAGCTTTTTTGTTTATCTGAACTCTTGTGATACTTTCTAAACTCTTCGGATATATAAAAAAGAGGCGAAAAATCGCCTCATTTTATTTTATATATTACTAAAATTCTGTTATTTTCTTAGCGAGCAAGCGCTGGATAGTGGTTGCATCCAAGATGTCTACTTCTCCATCCTTGTTAGTATCGCCCGCTTCAATCTGACTGTCAAGAAAGTTTCATTTGATTTGCGCAACAGAAAAGAATATAGCAGAAAGTTCACCGATGTTTCCAGCTTTTGTTTGCATTAAATAGGATATATGGTATAATTAATCATTAATGGAGGTGATACTGTGATAAAAGATTTCGAGAAAATTGAACCACTCGGAAATGGTGTTGAGATAATCGTTTCTGATTGCTACCATTTTTCGACCGACACAATACTGCTCGCGAATTTTGCGAATCCTAAAAGCAAAGACAAAGTCGTCGAACTCGGCACGGGCTGTGGCACAATGCCTCTTCTTTGGACAAGAACCCAGAAATGCAAGGGAATCGTAGCTATCGATATACAAAAAGACGCTATAGATATGCTTTCTCGCAGTATCGCTCGCAACTTAGAAAACGGACACACAAACTGCGAATGTATTACACCACTTCACGCTGATTTGAAGGAACTAAAGGGAAAGCTTCCTTTCGGCACTTATGATTTGGTTGTGTGCAATCCTCCGTACAAACTTTCGGGTACTGGCATCACTAATCCTGAAAAAGAAAAGCTTTTAGCTCGGCACGAAGAAAGCTGTACACTTGACGATATCTGCGAAAGTGCATCAAAACTTTTGCAGTTTTCGGGAAGATTTTGTATCTGTCAGCGACCTGAAAGACTTACTGATGTTATGGAAAGTATGAGAAAATTTGAGATAGAGCCGAAAAGGCTAAGACTTGTACAGCAAAGGCTAAATAAAGAGCCTAAGCTCTTTTTACTAGAAGGCAGATACAAGGGCAACAGAGGCTTTATGCATGTACTGCCTACGCTGTTTATAGAAGATGAGCAGGGCGACTTTTCAATTGAAATGAAAGAAATCTACGGAATTTATAAAGAAGGTAGAATATGAGCATTTTATACGTAGTAGGTACTCCGATAGGAAACTTGGGAGACATCT
>JAFTYK010000025.1 GCA_017464765.1 Ruminococcus sp. | reverse complement strand
TTGTACCCATTGGTACCTCAACAAGACCAGTGTGCTCAATCTTACCACCAAGAGCGAATACCTTAGTACCCTTTGATTTCTCTGTACCGATTGAGTTGAACCAGTCAGCACCGAGTAAGATGATACTTGGAATGTTAGCGTATGTTTCAACGTTGTTTAAGATAGTTGGCTTTTTGTAAAGACCCTTAACAGCTGGGAATGGAGGACGAGGACGTGGTTCGCCACGCTTACCTTCGATAGATGTCATGAGGGAAGTTTCCTCACCACAAACGAAAGCACCTGCACCAAGTCTAAGCTGTACATCAAAGCAGAAGTCTGTACCGAAGATGTTGTTACCTAAGAGTCCGTACTCGTGAGCCTGATCGATAGCAATCTGGAGACGGTTAACAGCGATTGGGTACTCAGCACGAACGTAAACGTAACCCTGAGTAGCGCCGATAGCGTAACCAGCGATAGCCATAGCTTCGAGTAATGCATGTGGGTCACCCTCTAAGATTGAACGGTCCATAAATGCACCAGGGTCACCTTCGTCAGCGTTACAGCAAACATACTTCTGATCAGCGTCGTTAGCTGCAGCGAACTTCCATTTCAAACCTGTAGGGAAGCCAGCACCACCACGACCACGAAGACCTGAAGCTAAGACTGTCTCAATAACCTCGGTAGGGGTCATTTCTGTTAAAACTTTACCTAAAGCTGCGTAACCGTCCATAGCGATGTACTCATCGATTTTTTCAGGGTCGATAACACCGCAGTTTCTAAGCGCGATACGCTGCTGTTTAGCATAGAATGCTGTATCATTTAAAGACTTGATAGTGTCCTCTTCAACTGTCTCCTGATAGAGAAGACGAGTTACGATTCTACCCTTTAAGAGATGTTCTTCAACAATCTCAGGAATATCATCGATTTTAACCATTGAGTAGAAGCTACCCTCTGGGTAAACAACTACGATTGGGCCGAGAGCGCAAAGACCGAAGCAACCTGTTGTGATAACGTTAACTTCTTTCTCTAAACCGCGAGCTGCGATTTCTTCTTTGAGCTTCTCAACGATTTTTAAACTGTCTGAGGAGGTACATCCGGTACCGCCGCAAACAAGCACATTAGAACGATACATTATTTGTCCTCCTTATTATTTGTTAGCACCGATTGTGTACTCAGTAACTACGTTTCTGTTAACGATGTGGTCATTAACAACCTTAGCTACCTTTTCAGGTGTCATTTTAACGTAAGTAACTTTTTCCTCGCCAGGAATTTCAATTTCAACAACAGGCTCGTACTGACAGATGCCAATGCATCCTGTCTGTGTGATTGTAACATCCTGAAGATTTCTCTTTGCAACTTCCTCAGTAAAAGCATTTAATACTGGGCGTGCGCCTGCTGCGATACCGCATGTAGCCATACCAACCAGAACTCTGACTGCGTTAGGGTTCTCGTGTCTCATGTTGAGTTCGAGCTTAGCCTTGTCTCTGATTGCCTGTAATTCAGCTAAAGATTTCATCTTTTGCACCTCCGTATATATTGTTAGATTGTTCTTCTAAAAATCCGTCTATCCACTCTAGAACATCCGGAGCGTTAAGCGGAACGTCCTCTCCAAGCACTTCTTTTAATTCCCTTGTGTCAAGTGTGAACTCACCGTTGTCAGTTGAATGCTTAAACATAAAGTCGATTTGAGGATTGCACTGGATAAGAATTTTAACAGTCGAGTTGATATCTCCGAGTGGGGTCATATCAACGCTCGATTTAACAAAGTGAGCGTAAAGCGTAGTGCCGACATCGACAGTGGAGTCGATAGAAAAGCTTCCGCCTGTCTGCTCAGCCGCCATCTTAAACAGCGGAACTCCCAAGCCGACCTTTCGGGTTTTTCGGGTAGTGAAGAAAGGATCGATGACTGACTCAACCTGCTCTTTGGTCATGCCACAGCCATTGTCCTTGACGTAAATGTCGAGGAAGTCGCTTTTGTCACTTTCAATAACTTCGATAGTGACAAGCGAGGCTTTCGCTGTGATGCAGTTTTGAGCCACGTCCATAACGTTAAGAGATAATTCTCTCATAGTTTATTCCTTAAATTAGTCCTTGTATTTAGCAAGAATGTCAGGAATCATATCAGCAGTAAGTCTGCCGTAAACATCGTCGTTGATTGTGATAACTGGCGCAAGACCACAAGCACCGATACAACGACAAGCTGTAAGTGAGAACTTACCGTCTAAAGTACATTCTTCAGCACCGATACCGAGTTCTTCGGAAAGTTTGTTTAAAACGTCACCTGAACCCTTAACGTAACATGCTGTACCCATACATACAGAGATGTTGTACTTGCCCTTAGGGGACAAAGCGAACTGAGAGTAGAAAGTAGATACGCCGTAAACCTCTTCGAGTGGGACATTAAGGCCTTCAGCAATCATAGTCTGAACTTCGATTGGAAGATAGCCGTAGATATCCTGTGCCTCCTGAAGTACAGGCATTACAGCGCCTGGATCATCAATGTGTTTAGCGATGACCTTTTTAAGCTCTGCTTCCTGCTCAGGTGTACCCGCAAATGGGATACTACTGATTTTTTTAAGCATCTTTTTTCCTCCTGATTAGAAAATTATGTACTGTGAATTGTAGCAAATAAATTCGTATATGCACACGCATAAATTATAGCATAATTATCGCTCATTGTCTATACGAAAAAGAGGAAAATAGACCTAAAAATCAAGAAAATTGTCAAAAAATTATCAAACTTTTTGTGATTTATAACAGTTAGCGTAGGCTAACTGTTAACTTGGCTTAGAAGAAGTTACAAAAAGACTGCTCTAAAATTCCATAAAAGAAAATAACCACCCGTGTGGTCACGGGCGGTCAGATGTTTTATGATTCATTCTTTAGTTTTTTTAGAACACATTCAATACTAATCTCATCAAGTTCGAAAAAGTTTTCAGCATCTTTCATATTCTGTAGATAGTGAGCGTCGCTGTCCCTGATGATGAGCATATCGTTTAGGATGGGGTGAGCTTTTTTTAGCTCGTCGACATTTCCTGAACTTGAGATTTCAGCGGTTTTGAATCCACATTCCGGAGGAATACCGCCGAGTGAGGAGATAATCGACATACTGTCACGGTTGATGTGGGCAGGGTAGCACACACCGTCGAAACTTTCGACAAGCTCCTTTACGTTCATAACGCTTATGTCTGTAGCGAGTATGAGCAGGTTTTCGACTTCGTCGATTTCCTCATCGTTTTCGTTCATTATTACCTGACGTCCGTAAATATCGGGTCGGTTTTTAATCTGCATCTGGTGTTCTTTGACGTAATTATTAAACTCTAGCGCTTTTTCAAAAGTAGGGAAAAGGCAGACGACGTGGATTTCTTCCATAGTTGTAAGCTCCATGCCGGGGATTACGCACAAATCATTTTCAATGCCGAGTTTCATCACAGCTTCGCAGTTTAAAACACTATTGTGGTCAGTCAGAGCGATGACGTTTAGTCCAAGTAGTTTCGACATACCGACGATATTATTCGGGGTCATATCCTCATCACCACACGGAGACAAACACGAGTGCATGTGCAAATCATAGTAATATTTCATCGTATAACTTACTTCAAAAGTTCGTAGATTTTAGTAGCGAGCTTGTAGGAGTTTTCTTCACAACCTAAAATGGTGATGTCGAGAGCTTCAGCCTTAGCTTTTGCATCTTCGTCAAGCGTTGCGTTTTCAACAAGCACGATACACGATACGTCGGCTAAAGTCGCTACAGCGATGGAGTTGATGTTTCCCATAACGGTCAGCCAGATGGAGTCTTCACCTGCTCTGCCCATAACCCAGGATAGCAAATCACCGATATAGCAGTCAGTGATTTCACGCTCTAAATCACCCTCTACGAGAATTTTAAGATTAAGTTTTTCTATAGCTTCTTTTACGTTCATAGTAAACTCCGTAGTAAAATTATAAAGTCTTTTTGAGCTGGTCGTAAACACTCTGAATCTGGGCTTTCAGCTTGTGGATACAGTCGGTTTCCTTAGCGATACCTTTTACGATATCCTCAGCCATAGCACGGCACGTTGGCGCACCGCACGAGCCACAGTCAAGACCAGGAAGAGTAGCGCAGATTTTCTCCATCTGTTCCATTTTGTCCATAGCTTTGAAGATATCTTCGTCAAGACGAAAACCTTCGCCACTAAATTCGAGTTCGCCCTGCCACATAAATTCAGACATATCAACGTTACTGTCAAGATGATTTAGTGATACAGGAAGATATTTACGCAAATTATGAATACGAGCCTGTGCAACATATGGATTTTCGACAGTAAGAATACCGCCTACACAACCGCCGTTGCACGCATTAAGCTCAACAAAATCAACATCGTGGATTTTATCGTCCTCAAGTCCCTCGAGTACTCGGATTACGTTTTCAATACCGTCAGCTGCTAAGTATTTATCGCCGAGCATAGCGGCACTTTCGCCGCCGCTAGTTGCCCAGCCGACACCGATAAGACCGGAATTAGCGATTGGTTCAAGCACCTTAAGGTGGTCCATAGCGTGAGTAAGCTGAGGATAAATCTTAGATATAGCGATAGCACCGTTGCACGCGGATTTTTCGCCTGTTGTAGGAGAAGTGATTTCTGTGACTTTAGCAGCACAAGGAGTAATAAAGAATACGCCTATTTCAGAGTCAGGAAGTCCTGTTTGTTTTTTAACTTCTTCTCTGGCAAGCCTTGCAGCAACTTCCATCGGAGCGAGCATAGGCATAACGTTTTCGCATAAATCAGGAAAGCGGATTTTGATGAGCCTCACAACTGCAGGACAAGCTGAGCTGATGATAGGCTTTTTGAGTTTCCCCTCGCGGATAAGCTTTCTTGTAGCTTCAGATACAAGCTCCGCTGCACGCGATACTTCGAATATAACGTCAAAACCGATAGCACGAAGTCCGTTTAGTACAATATCTATATCATCAAGGTTAGAAAACTGGCCAAATAGCGCAGGCGCAGGGATAGCGACTTTGATTCTGTAATTTTCAATTTCTTCAATAGGGGTAGAGTGAGCGCGCTTTGCTCTGTGAGGGCAAATTCGGATACACTCACCGCAGTCTATACAGCGGTCGGAAAGTATTGTAGCTTTTCCGTCGTGAACGCGTATAGCTTCTGTAGGGCAACGTTTTAGGCAGTTAGTACAACCACAGCACTTGTCTGCTTCAAGCTCTACGGAGTGAAAATACTTTTGCATTTTCCACACCTCTTATGTAAATTTTGTAGTATTATTCATTCTTAACTTTTACCGTTAAGTAAAGGTTGGTGCCGACACCGATTTCAGTTTCGATACGCATTTCGTCGGTGTACTTCTTGATATTAGGAAGACCCATACCTGCGCCGAAACCTAAGTTTCTCACGTTGTCAGGAGCGGTTGAGAAACCTGCCTGCATAGCTTTTTCAACGTCAGGAATACCAGGTCCCTTGTCAGCGAGCAGAATTTCAACCTTATCAGGGTAAATATCAACGTCGCAGTAGCCGCCGTCAGCGTGGATAACCATATTAATTTCAGCTTCATACATAGCGATAGCTACTCGTCTGATGGCATCAGGATTGTATCCAAGTGCCTTGAGTCTCTTTTTGACAGCTCCAGAGGCTTCGCCTGCACGGGTGAAATCATCGCCCGGCACTTCGTATCTCAAATGGATTGCGCTCATACGTCACAACCTCCTGATAAACCGTTTGAATAAAGAAGACCGCAAGCGGTGAACATTCTAAAACGTGTTTTTATTAGAGTTATGTCACGGGATTTGGCTAAATCGATAATAGACTGGTCAGG
>JAFTYK010000024.1 GCA_017464765.1 Ruminococcus sp. | reverse complement strand
GTAATCTCTAGGCTGTAAAAGAAGCCATACAGGCACAACAGACGCAATAAAGATATAGACAAATACAAAGCCGTGCCAAGCGTTGAGCGGAAGAAACACAGGAAACTGCAAACCGATTACAATAGCTAAAACAAGCAATGCGATAGCGATAACTGTGTTCACTATAGTTGGGAGTTTTGTGTATCTAAGCAAAAGTCCCAGCAAGACAGCGAATACGATGAACATAATAGAAGTAGTTGCAACAGCACCGTTTGCTACGATATTCGCACTTTTTACTCCGTCAGTTACTGTGTATCCCATAAATGTGCCTGCAACAATATCTGCAAACGCTGCTACAACAAGAATACAGAACAGCCATACAAACAGCAGGAACATTTTCTTTCCTGTTTTACCGATGTACTTTTCGATTATGTATCCGATACTTCTGCCCTTGTTTCTGACAGAAGCGTACATAGAAACAAAGTCCTGTACAGCACCGAAGAACACACCACCGATAAGCACCCACAAAAGCACAGGCACCCAACCAAAAATAGCCGCCTGAATAGGGCCATTGATAGGACCTGCACCAGCAATAGATGCAAACTGATGACCGAAAACAACGCTCCTTGGAGCAGGTTCATAGTCAACACCATCTCTCTGCTCGTAAGCAGGAGTTTTTCTACTAGGGTCTATTCCCCACTTCTTTGCAATCCATCTGCCGTAAAGCACATAAGCTAAAAACAACACGGCAAGGGATATAAGCATAATAGTTATACCGTTCATATAATCCTCCTTAAAATCAGAGTATCAAAACCGATTTAATCGAAACCGCAGTTTATCGATGATTTTATTATAGTACTATGCTTTTTCTCACGCAAGTATTTTGTTGTAATCTTTGGTTATAGCAGGTCAGATTTTGAGTGATTCATCACGTATAATCCAAAAGTTAATAAAACGTAGACATCAACAAAGATTTTGTGCTACAATGGTATCGCAATAAACCCTCTACTTAAAATCCAAAGTCTTAAGAAGGTGTTCATTTTGAAAATAAATACTTTAACTTGCCCAAATTGTAATGGTAATTTAGAAATAGAGGATGGACTTGATACTTTTTATTGTAAGTATTGCGGCTCTAAAATCATTCTCAGCGAGCTAAGTGATGCTGCTTATGATGCTAAAGTTAAAATTAAAAATATGGAACACAAAGAAAAGCTCAAAGAAAAAGAACTCGAGCATGAGCGTTATAAGCTAGAATCTACTAAAAAAGATTTCAAACGTACATTTATTGCTTTTTTTAGTATTCTAGGTGCTATACTTGTAATGGTTCTAATCATCATACTTATTGGTAATTCAGGAGAAAGAAAACAAGAACAAAAATTGCAAGAATTAGTTGAGGAAATCATGACTGACATTAAGGCAGAAAACTTTTCCGAAGCATATATTAAAGCAAAACTTCTCTATTGGGATGATAGTTGGTCTTCTGATGGTGTTGAAAAATGGGATGATATACGATACGAAATTTTAGAACAAATTGAAAAAGCAGAAAGCGAAGCTAATGGTATTACTTCTAATGATACTGCCGAAGTCGAAGAACAAGACAAAAAAGGTTTTTTCAGTTGGTTCGACTAAAATCAAACACATAAATATGCTCCAAAGAAAAACAGCCATCGTTGGAGTTTTTAATCTGCTAAATTACTTTATAAATTCTAGTATTTCTTGAGCATCTTCTACATCACAGACTTCATATTTCCAAACTAGACCATTGCCTTCTAGAGTTGTTACAGCAGGCTATCTATCAGAAATCAGCAAAGAAGAAAATCTTGGCTAAATCAAAAATCTAGGATAACATATGACAAATAAGCACTCCCCAAGAAGATGTTTTTTAACATCATCTTAGGGAGTTTTTCTTAATCACTATTCTTTGCTTACAGCAGGTCAGATTTTGAGTGGTTGAGGTATTATTAAATGTATGATATAATATTCGCGAAAAATACAAAGTTCTTTATGATTACAAATAAAGGAGTTATTAATATGAGTGAAAACACCGTAAACGATGTTAAAAAGGAAATTGCTTTAGAAAGTGTAATTACTTCTGCAATTCAGATACCTGGTGTAAAAGTTGATCGCAAAAAATTTTTAGCTGAAATGTTTGCATCCGAAAATATCGCAATTCAAGATGTGTTGGAATTCGGACCTATCGTCGCAAATATACCTCAAGATAGATTAACACAACTTGCTACGAAACACATTTTAATAAGAACAAGCGAATCATCAGTTGCATCATTTGTCGCAGGTATTCCTGGTGGTTTTGCTATGGCTGCAACCATTCCGCTAGATATCCTACAGTTTTTCGGCATGGCTTTACGCCTAGCTCAAGAGCTCTCATATATGTATGGAGCTGATGATTTATGGAAAGATGGCACAGTTGATGATGAAAAAGTTAAAGGTCAATTGATATTATACTGCGGTGTTATGTTTGGTGTTTCTGGTGCTGTTTCTGGTGTTAGAGTATTAACAACGCAAATCGCTAAAACTACTCTAAAGAAATTACCTCAAAAAGCATTAACTAAAACATTTTGGTATCCTATTGTTAAACAAATAGGCAAAGCAATAGGTATTAAAGTAACGAAATCGACTGTAGCAAAAGGTGTATCAAAAGTAATCCCTGTCATCGGCGGTGTTATCTCGGGCACACTCAATTTTGCTTCAATGATGCCAATGGCTAATCGTTTGCAAAAAACACTTGATAGTGCAACTTTTGGATATACGGAAGAAGAATACGAACAAGATATACTTGAAATTGAAAATATTACAGAGGCACAGGAAGAGCCTGACGAAGATAAAAATATTAAGAGTAAAATCATTGATGGAAGTAAAAAAACATTAGATAATATTTCTGGACTCTTCAGCAAAAAGAAGAAAAAAGACAACTCAAAAGAAACTGATGTTTTTGATACCATTAAGAAACTTTCAGAATTAAAAGAAAGCGGAATAATAACCGAGGAAGAATTCCACAACAAAAAAGCTGAATTATTGTCTAAGATATAATTCTACTTGACTAACCACAAAATCTAAGCTACCATACACAAACAAGTACTCCCTGAGAAGGTGTTTTCGGACACATTCTCAGGGAGTTTTTACGACCACAGTTTGTCCCACTTCTGGAATTGGAGTACATGGAAACAGTGTAGACAAGAGTGCTAAAGAGTATGCTTTTGTGTAGCAAACACCACTATATGTAGTGGTCAGAGCTAGAAGTAAACGGAATATATTGTTCTTTCCGTCTTTGGGACCAGGATGCCGCAGGTTCAAGTTCTGTCACCTCAACCATAGAAATAGCGGATACCTCATTGATTTTAAATTCATTTTACTGTTTCTTATAGTCAATATTTGCTTGTTTTGCCTGTTTGCACAGGTCTTTTGTCTGCAACTTATATTGCTTACCGTCTTTTATAAAATATGTTCCTAGCTGTCTAAATTCAAAACTCACATTCTTCCTTATACATTGCTCACTGATCTTCAGCACCCAGTTGTAATCAAGAGGTCGAGCATAGCGGTCAGATTCTCCACCAACCACGACCAACTCAATATCATCAAGGTACTTCTCTATATCCACGCTTTCGAGCAATGGTTGTGCGGTAATACATTTATGTTTTATAGGAAGTGAGTGAAATACGAATAGCTTTTTATCTGCATTTCTTTGATTTTCAATCGTGCAACACACAACAACGTTTTCATATCCTTCACCCCAATCATCTGGGATACATTCTATAAAACGCTCTATTCGTTTAGTAAGAAAAAGGAAGGTGCAGTCCTGTCGCTCTCTTATCATCGACCAACATTCTTTACGCCACTCGTCCGCTTCTTCAATAAGAAAGTCTGTTGAAAAGCAAAGATAAACTATCCCTGATTTCATCTTGTAGTTTCCGTTTTTTAACTTCTCGATTGGCTTGTAAAAATCTTTTGTCTTTACGATATCGTTGGTGTTAACGCCACGTTTAGCATCGCCTTTGTGAATATAACAATGCAGACATCCGTCACTGCATTTTTTACAACCTCGCCAAGGATTCCACATAGCCATAAAGCATTTCTCCAAATTCGGTTTTATCGTTATAAATCAATATCAATTTCGTATTTATCATCAATGAGGATATAGTTCACTTTGTGCTTTCGAGCAAGCTCTAAATATCGAGCATTGTCCTCTAAAACACTCTCCACAGTACAACCCTCATCGTCCAAGCGATTTTCGATAACGCTTGCATATTTCTTTATGTCAGCGAAGTGCTTTTTGATATAGCTTTCGCTTAATACAAGGCAGTAGTACCTGATGTTATCAAGGTATTCTTTTTCAAAATCTTTCGCAAAGTCAAAAGGAATGTAACAACCCTCAACAATCAAATTTTGATTGTTCTCTATGGCGGTTTTAATCATCTCACGAACAATAGGCCATAGATAAGCTGTGAGTTCAGCAGCATCACTCATTGGAGTAAGTTTCGTGTTACCACTACGGATTAAGCCCATTTTCAAATGGTCTATTGATAAGTACGGATATTTGTATTTTTCAAGCAGTTTTTGAGAGAGTGCAGTCTTTCCTGTGTGCGATGCACCGGTAATTAAAATAATCATTTTCTCGTCCTTATAAATTGGTTATTGTTATTTCATTGCACAAAAGTATGGGCTAAGTCCATCTTCATGTGTGCGAACATAAGTCCACGAAATATCTTTAGCTACAATATAAACATCTCTATAATTATCTTCGTCAACGCATTTTGCAGAAATCTTTTCTACAACACAAACATCTTCTATATGATTGGAATATCCACCACAAAATTTGATAGCTTCTGTATATTGTAAATTATCAAAAGCTTGTCTTGCAGTATCGCCTTCAAGACAAGGCACATTTCCCCATGTGAATATATGCCATAAATGATTACCATAGGAAGTCACATTAGTTTTTATTAATTTCTTATCTACGTCTTTGCCAAATGCACTAAGCCATTGATTTATAATCTCACGATTATTCATAATAAGAACCTCCTTAGTAAGTTAAAAATCATCAAGTTAATTTTAACACAGCACACTTGAAATCTCAATATAGATAAGCAGAGTAAAACAAAAATGCAACATCGCAGTTTATCCTTGCAATGTTGCATTGACTTTTATTTTGTTTCGAGTGTTCTTCTGATTTTATCACAACACTCTTTGGAATACTTCATCAAAAATTCTCCGTGTCCGAAGCCATCCATAATTTCTTCTTTGTAGTTTTTCAAATATCTTTTAAGCTCCTTATGGGACTTTAAGGCATATGGTTCTTTACTTCCGCACCAAAGATAAACCATAGTTTTGTTTTCCGCAATTTCGGGACGAGTTTTATAGGTATAGTTTTCTATAAAATTTCTGTTTACTGTTTCATCGCTTGCGTTCATATACAGTCCATTTGTAAGTCCGTCTGACATTTCCTCAAGAGTTGTCCCCATAAGCTGCATCATTACATTTATAATTTTAGGGAACTCCCCTGTGTTCTTATATTTCTTAAACATCCAAGCGGTCACCTTACCCGAAAGCTTACCCTGATGAGCAACATAACATCCGTCCATAATGACAGTACCAAGGTCAACTTCATTTCGTGTCAGAAGCTCTGTCAACATAAGTCCTCCCTGAGAAGCTCCGTAAGCACCAAATACTTTGCCGTTATGATTTTCTTTTATGTATTCCTCAACCTGTCTTGCTTGGTCTGCAAATGTTGTAAAATCATCGCTTCCGTCATAAAAGCCATCTTGAGCAGGGATTATCAGACGATAGTATTCTTCAAGAGGTTTCAGCATTTCATACTCGCTGTGCCAGTCCTGCATCATACCATGCAAAAGTAAAACAGGAGGGTTTTCTTTATTGCCAAATTCATTAAACAACATAATTTTTACCTAGCCAAATTCAAGTTTATTTGATTTTTATACTACACCTAAAAGCTCAACGATTCCTGCGATAAGAGCTGAAACAATCGGCATACCGATTATGGTAAAAGTCCACTTAACTACCGCTACTTTCACAGGGATATATGGCATCAAATCTTCTGTACCTTCGATATGCCAAGCCTTTGTGTGACCTACCCAATAGAAGTCGATAAACAAGCGGTCAAACAACCCCATAATCCACATTATAATCGACATCTGCCAAAAGCCGTCCCAAAAACCTACTGCTCCGTTTATGTAGTACACCATAAATGGCACTAATGTAAAAAGCGGTAAGTACAAAGCAACTGACATTAAGGCAAAACTTTTCTTTATTTTCTTCTCGGTCGTCAATCCTAACTCCACAACTCTTTTCTGCACATCATCTTCGTAAAGTGCAACACCGCCAACAGCACCGTTTGCGATTGCAACAACACAAACTAAAAGCAACACAAAGCACATTACGATTCCTTCTAAAACTAATAACATAACAATCTTTCCTCTCGATATAAAAATAACCCAAGCACAGCCGAAAGCTATACTTGGGTTTTTAATCTGAAATATGAACTCAATGTATAGCTATTACCTATACATGAGTCTGGCAATTTAAAACAAGCCAGACAGTTAAAAACTGCCAGGATGTTGACTTGCTACGTTAAACGCATGCTACTCCCTCATGGGTTTACTGTATAATACACCAAAAATTACAATTTGTCAACAGAAAACAAATCCAACAACAGGTCCCAAAAAGATTGCGATGTAAATTAAAGTGATCCAAGGCTGATAGTCAACGTAAAACTCTTTGAATGACAAGCTCCACGGATGCTTAATAACAACCCAACCAAACACATCAAACACTATACATATCCCTGCCCAGATTAAACCTGTAATTAAAGCTTCATTTATAGTAGGTGTCGCCAAGCCATTCATATACAAATATCCAAAAACTGAAAATAAAACGATATTGTACAACGGATGCCACGGCTTAGTGTTTTCGTATGCCTCACCCATACTTTTATCATCCATCGGTTTCATATGCAACACGTAGATATTAAAAACAGTATGTAGTATTCCAACAACAGTAACTAACACATAACATACACAAAACCATAACATTGACATAGAAAAATCCTGCATATAAAAACTACCTCCATAAATTCATTTTTATCGAGATGTATCATCCGTATATTGAATCCGTCAGCACAACACAAATCCAACAACAGATAGTACATTTCGTTGATTACTTATTTCTTAATAACAACATTCATAATAAGATTACCGCAATATCTGCACTGATAATTCTCATCCACAGCTCCTGTGATAGGTGCTCCACAAGACGGGCATTTGTCCTTTACCACTTTCTTCGAAAGGGCAACAACAACCTCGTCATTATGCTTTTCAAAAGTACAATTGGTGAGATAGCCGTTGCATATAGCTGCTTTGACTAATTTCATTTTACTTTTGTCACTTAAGCAAATATTCAACTGAGGCAGACTGCTTATTTTTACAAATGGTCCTTTAACCTTAGCTAAATAGCTCGAACACAAAGACGCAGTAAAGCAACGCCAAAGTTTATTCACAGCTATTACAAATACTGGAATAAGTCCTATCACAATGAATATACCAAAAATCATCGAATCCATAAGGTCAGCTTTAATCAACTCAAACGAGTTCAGATGATTGCCCGGTGTAAACAATACTTCTAACAAATAATCTTCGTCATTGTAACGTGTAATACAACTGTAAGTGTAAAGCAAGTTTATACCCATCAGTATAACAGATAAAACCATCATCAAAATATATATTACTTTTCTTACCTCCAGATTAGCTTTAACATAACTCTTTGCTACACTAGGGTTGTTTTTGGTATCACGTGTAATGCAGTAAAATCTATCATCAGTGATAACCTTAGCGAAAAGGTCAGAACTTCCGCAGTACGAACATTCTCCGACAAAGTAATCACTTTTCTCAATAGCGGCACCGCAACTTTGACACTGACAAGTATACTTTTTACTGTTGAGTTCAATATGTTTTTTACTGCCGACATTTTTTATCTCAAAATTTTTCATAATAGTTGAACGGAAAAGTGAAAGCTCAAATGAAACAAATGAGGCGCTGTTGCCTGTGATTTCTGACAGCTCACTGTACTCAATTTTTCCATCAAGGTCATGTTCAAAATAACTTGAATAAAACCTAGCGTCCGAAATTAAGCGGAAAGCCACACTCGTAACAAACAGCAAGACTGTTGCCAGCAAAAGTCCGCAAACCGAATCAACAATAGCTACTGACCCAACAATTGTTTCGAGTCTGTCAAAGTAATAAACGATTGTTGAAATCAGTGCGTATAACGAAACAATACATTCGAGCAGACCAAACGCAAACAGCGGATAGCCTATTATTTTTATTATCTTGATTCTTTTCTCATTAAGGTACAATTTTATCTACCATCTTTCTGTTAAACCTCAAGTCCTTAAACATATTCAGGGACATTGCTCTACTATAAATACAAAACATAGAGCTAATTTTAACACAGTTCGCTCAAAATCTCAATAACGATAAGCAGAGTAAAACAGAAAATGCAACACCGCAAGTTTATCACTTGCAATGTTGCATCTGAAATCATTTATTAACTTTTCTGATACGAATTTAAGATTTTTTCAGTATTCTTTTCTTATCGTTCACTGTTACTAAAACTAACGAAGCAATTATCATAATAATTGCTGAAGCAACATTACCCCAAATGTTATCATTAACAATGAATATTCCTGATAGCGAATTGATAATACAGTGGAACAAAACGCACAACCAAGCACTTTCAGTTGTTCTTCTGATACTTGCCAATGCAAAGCTTAAACCTAACACGTTGATTCCGAAAGCTAAAAGGCTATCTCCGTTTTGTGATACGCCCTGAATATAAAACAACGGCATATGCCACAGCCACCAAATCACACTAACCAACAAGGTAGCTACAACAAAGTTGCACTTCTTTTCAAGTTCAGGTTGCAAAATGTATCTCCAGCCTGCTTCTTCCAATCCTCCGCCCACAAGCATCATAGGAATCATAAAAATAACAGCAAATAATGGCGCTCCGTTTTCGTAACCAGATATCAGGCATTGAGGTAAAACAAACAACGCACTAAAAAGTACAACAACTATATACGAAAGGATACTGTGTTTGAAATCGAAAATATCCTTAAGCCATTCTTTAAAGCTCTTCTGCTTTTTTACTGATATGTATGAAGCGATTGTAGGCGACCAACCACCCAACAAATACGGAATATACAATAAATAATTATCAGTCAGAGTTATACCGTTTAAGCTGAATATCAAACAAGTTCCCCAACAAATTATCATTATAGAAAAAGTCCACAACAAATATTTCATACTTAACCTACTCAAAGAAACACCTCCAAAAAATACCAACTTATTGTATATTATATCATTGACTTTGTAAAGTAACTTCTGGTAACACCCTCACAGATAAAGTCGTTTTTCTCGTAGTAATGCTGAGCAACTGTATTATCGAGAGCTGTGTCGGTGTCAAATCTGTTTATGTCTTTTTCATAGAGGAAACTCTTTAAAGCTTCCATACATTTTGTGCCTATACCTTTGCCTACTATATCGCCGTTTACATAAATCCAACGAAGATATGCTGCGGTGCCACTCAGGTAATGCACCTCGCAACCGCCGACTTGATTGCCGTCGATTTTGAAGTCAATATACTGCTGATTGCCTTTTGTTAAACCATTCGCTGTAATCGTTACCTCAGAGTTTTTGCCCTCACTCAAAACAGATGAGTAGTACACGTTTTCGTGTTCAACTTCAAAACCATTTTCTTTAAGCAATGAATCAATATGAGCATTGTTTTCAAAAAGCTTGCCGTGACGAGCAAAACAGGTCATACCAAAGTAATGGAAGAAAGCGTACACTCGCTCATCAACACCAAGGTTTTGCATAGCTTTGGCTAAAAGCCATTCACCTGCATCTACTCTGTTCTCTTTAAAATACAGATTGCGGATAACAGGGTATGAAATATCGCTTGAAATCTCGCCGTTATCAGCAAAGCCAAATGCAGTTTTGCCGTACTGAACAAAACCTACGAGTTTATCATTATCATAAACTGCTTTTACAAAAAGCTCTTTGAATAGCTTTCTGCCCTCGCCGTCGATATCATCATCAAATGACTTTTTCCAAGTATCAAAACTCACATCAAAAAAGTATGGTGTTTTGAAACTAAGCTGAAAATCATAAATATCTCTTAAATTATATGTATCAGCTTTCTTTAACATTTTCATTCTCCTTTTCTTATCGTAACAGCCTTCTGATTCTTCTTTCATTTTCATTGATAAATTTAAAGACATCGTATGTACTCTGAACCTGTGCGGTATCCCCCTGTCCCTCGAAATATGCAAGGAACAAAAGCTCGATACACTCCATAACAAACCCCGCAGTCTCTTTTTCTTCTGCAGTAAGAGGTAAGATTTTGTTATAGCCAGCAAAAACATTTTTTGCGAAATTGAACCATTTTTCCTCATTGATTTCAAACTTTTCTTTCTCGGATAAAATCGACAGAACAAAATAGCACAAATCAAAGATTCTGATATTCTTCTGGCTTATATCGAAATCTATGTAACCGCTGAAATCCCCTTTGTCAAAAAGAAAATTGCCAAAATGCACATCACGGTGGATAAGCTGTACAGGCAGTTTTTCATAGAATTTTTTAAGGTTTTCAACAACCTTTTCGTAATCTGCACGGCTTATGTTCTGCCATCTGTTTTTTTCAAAGCTTTCTTTCACCCAACCGTTCATCTCATCAATCAGGCTGTTGTTCCAAAGCTCAACTTTATCTTCAAGACTGTCAAAAGCAATATGAAGATTTGCAATAATCTCGCCCATTCTCTCGGCTATTTTATCCCCGAATTTAAGGCTTACAATATTACTTCCCGAAAGCTTTTCTGACATAAAGAAATACTGTCCGTCAGCTTCTACGTATTGCTCTTCTTTTAAGGTGTATATGAGCTTACCGACAGGTATGCCCATATTGTGCAAGTGCTGATTTATCGTAATATTTCTTTTTAACGACTTGGATTCTTCGTACACTTTCAGTACAAACCTCTCCCCAACCTGCCAGACAGTAGAATAAATTTGTGTGATACGCTCGCCCTGCAAACCCCATTTACACAACAATGCCTTAATTTTCTTTGACATTATCTCAACCCTTTTCCTTTGTTCAATAAGTATTCTTCGGATACTAGACTGAGCTAAGTTGAAATTTTTTGCTAAATGCTCGTTACTCATCCACTCGAGGTGCATTTTGTAGATTCTGTTGTTTCGTTTTTCAAGTTCAATTTTGTATTCGGTGACAGCTCTGTGAGTTTTCTTATCCTTTTTAGGAATGTATAAAAAATCACCCTGAATATACTTCTGGATTTCTTCAATCAGTTCTGTAGGAAGAACTGCTACTGCATTTTTATATTTCATATTTACACCCCGAAACGTGTGACCTATCAGCCATAACAATAATAGCATTTATGTGTCTGATTTTTTGTTTATGTTCTTTTTATAATAAAACATAAACAGTTTTATATCAAGGATATAGAAACAAAAATGCAACATCGAAAGTTCCCCACTTACAATGTTGCATCTGAAATTATGTATTAATTTTTCACTCTCATTTTCTTCCAACAACCACGGCATGGTTACTTGCACCAAGCAAAGATTTTTGCCTGCATACGCTGTAATGATAATCGCACCACACCTTGAACTGTTGCTCGTTCCAGCTATCCACCTTTTGAGCAAAATGTGGTGTTGCTCCATCTTGTGCAAAGTGGTCTACTATTTCCATTCCATATTCACGATACAACGCTTCCATCTCTTCAGCCGTTGCGTAATAAGTATCCGTCCAGAAACATTTCTCATCGTCGTGATGCAAGATTCCTGTTTCAGTTAATTGCTGTGCAAGTTTAGCATCTAAAAAGCAGTCATTCTGCATAGCCACATACTGAAAAACATAATACCTCGGGATATATGATGTAATCAACAGACCGCCCTTTTTCAGCACCCTTAGTGATTCTTGAAAGCACTTGATTCTATCGCTTTCGTTTACCAGGTGATAGAACGGACCCATATTCAGCACCACATCAAAGCACTCATCCTCAAAAGCACTCATATCTGTAGCATCAAGCACTCTTGATTCCATTTTGTATGGTTTGGTGCTTGCTATATTCTTAATCACTTCTATATGTCGTGGAGTGATGTCGGTAGCAGTTACATCATGCCCTTTATCGGCAAGATAAAATGCATATATTCCCGTACCTGCTGCACAATCCAGAATCTTTTTCTTATCTGTTATCAATTCATCAAATACTCTTGCTGTAGTTAAAAACTCAATCCTACGAGCATTGTTTGTTGACAACCTGTCTTCCTCTTTGTAGTTTTCATAACTTTCGACTACATAGTTTTTCATAATGAAACCTCTATCCAAATCCTTTTTTATAGTTGCTATCTTATTTGCAGTAGATTTCTATGGCTTTAGATACAAATTCAGCAGTGCCTGTTGCGTGTTTATCTATGTTCTTTTTGAAGCGTTCGTCTGCGACATACATCTGACCTAAACCTTTGAGAATCCCCATATCACATGTGTAGTAATTCTCTGTAATGTAGCTTTGAAGTTCTTTAACAAGAGCTTGTGCTTCATTCGAGTCGGGTGCTTGTCCGCTTTGTAGACAAACTGCAAATTTAGCAAGTACTGCGTTTAGTCCGTCATTTACCTGTTGCCATTTATCTTTACTGTAGTCAGCCGTTTTTTGCTCGTGTTCTTTATATGCATCTGTTTTTCCCCAGCGTTCTTTCGCTTCAGCTTCATACTGTTTACGGGCAGTTTCGTAATCGTTGTTATCAAATGCGTTCATCGTAATCTTTCCTTTCTCGGCACTGTCCAGAGCATCAATAATTCTCTGTAGACGTTGTTTTTTAAGAATCAAGAGTTTTCTCTGCTCTTTGAGTGCTTTTTGTTTATCGTAATCAGGAGAGGATAAAATCTCTGAAATGCTTTTAAGAGAAAAGTCGAGCTCTCTATAAAACAATATCTCTTGTATACGCATAAGAGATTTTTCGTCATAAAACCGATAGCCGTTTTGCTCGTCCACAAAGGCAGGTTTTAGCAGACCGATTTCATCGTAATAGTGAAGCGTACGCACGCTAACCCCACAAAGCTTTGCGAATTCTTTTATATGCATTTTCATATATTCACCTCTCTGCTGTAGAGTATAAAGTATAACGCAACGTCAGAGTCAACACTTTTATTATACAAACTTTTCTGTGATTTCTCAATCTCTATTCTTTGATTATAGCAGGTCAGATTTTGAGTTGACAGAAAGCACTCGCTAAGCTACACTTTTTACAGAAGTTATTTTATGAGGTGTTACATATGATTTATGGTGCGATAGATAAGAAAAGCGAACAATGGTATACCGACCTAAAGAAAGTTTTTGATAGCATTGATAATAAACAACTAGAATATAATTGGCTCATAACAGATTGCGAGTGCTATCCATACGACGAAATGAATAATAAAGATTACTGTTGGCTGACAGGAGAAGAATTAACAGAGTTAGTTAATAAAGAAGACTTTCAATGTATATGGGCAGTACTGTCTGGATTCAATAAAAACATTGAATTATCCGAAGTTTTAAAGTATGACTTACCTTATGCAGATGGGTACAGAGGTTTTTGGGAACTGCCTGTTACAATTCAGCATCCTCTGTCTTCTGTAGAAATTGTTCCTTGGGATTCATCATTAGTTTTATGCTTCAGCAAGGAAAAAGATATCGTTGACAAATTCCTTAATAGTTATAAGTATAGTCAGACTATTGAAGAATACATTAACGAAGATTAACTTGACTAACCCAAAATCTAAGCTAACATGCAACAAACAAGTACTCCCTGAGAGGTGTTTTTAAAACATCTTCTCAGGGAGTTTTTACGACCACAGTTTGTCCCACTTCTGGAATTGGAACACATGGCAACAACCGAGGTAGCTTTATCTATTTTTTATACGTATATCACCTCAATTATAGAAACAGCGGGTAGTTTTTATCTCTTTTCTTCTTGTTATATAAAAAGCTGCCACAACCAGATTGGTAGTATAACAAAAATATGCACCTCCAAAAGTGTCTAACTTTTCGGGGTGCATATCATAAGTCGGTGATATTCTTATTATATTCAGTTTAGTCTAAAATTGAAAGAGTGTTTTTCCATCTAAGCACTCTGTAGACTGACTCATCAATCTGTGCTTCGTCGATGTCTCCGTTATTAACAGCCTGTACAATAGCTTCAACTGAACTTCTATAATCTTCGCAGATTATCATATCGTTGCCAGCTTTCACTGCTAACACGGCTGCATTTTCGCCATCGGTAAACTGCTGTATCCCCTGCATAACAAGGTCATCGGTCATCACAACTCCATTGAAGTTGAATTCTTCGCGCAGTATCTCGTGGACACGCTTTGATAAAGATGCAGGCATATTTTCGTCCATACAAGTTACGATATTATGACTGACAAGCACACAGTCAGCCCCCGCTTTTATACCGACCTCAAACGGTTTGAAGTCACCTGTTTCAAAAGCCTCGTACTCTCTGTTATCGTACGACATCGACTCGTGAGTATCAACACTCCCTCCGTAACCAGGGAAATGCTTCAGCGTCGAACCAATACCCTTTACTTTCATACATGAAACAACGGTTTTAACATACTCAGCAGTTTCATCGTGGTCTAAGCTGAAACAACGGTCATAAATGTAGTTATCTTCACTAAGTGGTACATCACATACAGGAGCCAAGTTAACATTGATACCTAGTGAAAGTAGCAAAGCTGACTTCTCGAGCGTATCGCTTTCGATTTTCTCCATACCGCCCTCTTCGTATAGTTCAGATGGTGACAAAAACGGAGTTTCTCTTAAGTTAGGATTTATGCTGACACGATTGACGGTTCCGCCCTCTTCATCGGTAGAAACAAGCATTGGAATATACGAAAGACTGTTGTAATCCGCAATCATTTCTTCAACTTCATCGGCAGTCTTTTCTTCAAAGGAATGAGCATAAAGACAAATTCCGCCTACACCAAAAGAAGATGCCGCTTCAATGTTAACACCCTCGTGACAGCTCACCATCATCATCTGTGCAACCTTTTCCTGAAGAGTCATTTCTTCAAGCAATATTTTCGCCTTATCTTCAGTAGGAGGCTCTGTAGTTTCTTCTGTTGGGACTTCACTATAATAGGTAGTTTCTTCGGTAGGGTTATTATCAGCTACCTCAAAACCTCCCGTAAAATACACAGAAGCAATTCCTACTGCCATAACAAGCACAACTGCAAATATTGAAATAATAGCAAATTTCCCTTTGGACATAACATCACCCAAATTCTTTTATTATTCAGCGATACAGTCTCGCTGTAAAAACGACCTAACCTATTCTCAATTTCGCACATCTAAATACTTATCTTTGTGAATTTCAAAAACATAATCACATAAAAAGAGTTATCCCTTGTAAGGCTACAAAATGTAATGGATAAAAAAGATAAAACCCGTACTTGAAGCTGTGCGCTCCACGTTTGCCGTTGTAAAAAGCAAGTAGCAAAACGGATATCAGACTTAAAATTTGGTAGTCAGTTATATGTTCATAAAAAGCTATCATAACAAGCGATATAGTTAACATAAAAAGAGAAATAACCTTTCTGTCCACTCGCTCGTATAACCTAACTGACCATTCACCCATATTATCAAAGGCTACAACAAAAACAGGTGCTAACACTCCAAAAAAGCCGTAGTCAAGTCCTAAAAGCTTGCAGTAAACAAAAGTCGCTATCAATGCAAATACAAACGATATCCACAATAAGCAAAACAATTTTTTACTTTTAAAATATGCTTTCTTAACACTATCGAGCAGGTGAATCAGCAATATAGAAGCTGAAAATGTCAGAAGTATATTCCCGTAATAATCTCCCGAAAAGACAATAAAAGTAAGCTCACACACGATACCAAGTATAAACACTGACAAAAAACGTCTGCGTTTATTTTTAGTATATCGACACCCCTCCGCTATAAAGTATGCAAACAGCGGAAACGACAATCGTCCGATATACCGTAACATCATAATATCCGGAAACAGAATATATCCTGCATGGTCACAGAGCATAAAAACGCAAGCCATTATCTTCAGATCAAATGCCGAAAACACACCTGACTTAAAATTGAGTTTTCTCATTCTTTAACTATCCTTACAGTAGCCGCTATCGTGTTATCAGGCTTAATCATACCATACTCAAAGGCGTTTCCTATCTCTCTCACTTTGACTGTCAGAGTTTCGCCCTCAAAGCTCTGGGCTTTATATGAAATATCTATTTCAGTAATTTCGCGCTCTCTTAGCTCTTTTGTCGAGAAAAGAGAAAACAATGCTCTTATATAAAAAGCGTTATTCATGTGCTGACCAACATCTATGTCGGTTGAGCGAATGGTATATTCTCCCAAGACAGAAGCGTCAGAAAAATCATCACTGACTCTCGCGTAAACTTCATCAGTCGACACATCTTCACAGAACGAAAAATCTTCACCATAAATATCATTAAGACGCTGAAGTCTTCCTGTTTCGGTATTTATGACAGCCCACTCGGTTTTACCTGCGACAAGAACTTCATTTTCATCGCTTATAGTATAGTGGCGGTTTGCTCTAACTCTCACAGCTTTTTCAGGCCATGTAGCAAGTGTTACTTTCTCGGTCATACAGGGACGCTTATTGATTTTAATCTTGGTTTTCACTGCAAGCCAGAAAAGATTTTCGCCCAAATCTTTTGCGCTTAGGTGAAGCTGTTCAGCGTGATCCGTAGCTATATCCATAAAAAGTGAAAACATCGATGGTACAGAAAGCTTTGACATATTATCGCAGTGACTAAGCGGCACCAAAATTTCCCTTTCAAGTTTATTTGCCATAAAATCACCCTTTCATTTAGTGTATTATAGCAAGGATTTGTGATTTTATCAAGAAAAACAGCCGAGCATACACTCGGCTGATAAGTCATTTTATTCTGTTTTGCTAAAATCCTCTTTGCCTACACCGCAAAGTGGACACACAAAATCTTCTGGGAGATCCTCGAATTTTGTACCCGGAGCAATACCGTTCTCAGGAGAACCCTGCTCCTCGTCGTAGATCCATCCGCACACATCACATGCGTATTTCACTGTACTTTCACCTCCGTTGTGTTCTTTTATATCGCACAGCTCGTCCGCAAGATCTTTGAGCTGTTGCTCGCTTTTTTCATTTAGTGCAGACATAATTGTAACAACTGTGTCTGTAAACTTAATGTTCTTGCTTTTTGAAAGCATCTCTTTCATAACCCTCTGAGCCGTAGGCGCCCAAGTGCCATTCTCAATAATAGCAACGGTACGATTCTGAAAATTACGCTCTACAAGATGGGAGATAAACTCACGCATAAATGGAAAAATATCTGCGTTGTATGTTGTAGTAGCTAATACGAGCTTGTCATATCTGAAAGCATCTTCAACCGCTTCGTGCATATCACAACGGGCAAGGTCATTAAGCACAACCTTTTTGGCACCTTTTTCCATGAGAAGTTCTGCTAATTTCAGAACCGCATTTTTAGTATTCCCATAAACCGAGGTATATGCAATCATTATGCCCTCTTCTTCAGGTTTGTATGAAGACCATGTATTATAAAGGTCCAAATAATACGAAAGATTGTCAAAAAGCACAGGTCCGTGTAGAGGACAAATTTTCTCAATTTCAAGTTTGCTTGCTTTTTTGAGAAGCGACTGCACCTGAACACCGTATTTTCCAACAATTCCGAAGTAATAACGTCTTGCTTCGCACGCCCAGTCTTCCTCTACGTCAAGAGCGCCGAATTTTCCGAATCCATCAGCAGAAAACAGCACCTTATCTTTATCGTCATAAGTAACTATAACCTCAGGCCAATGCACCATAGGAGCAGTTATGAAGTTGAGGGTATGTTCACCAAGTTCAAGTGTATCTCCCTCACCTACGACAATCTGCTTATCCGAAAAATCAACCCCGAAAAAGTTCTTAATCATTGTAAAAGCTTTAGCAGACGCAACGATTTTTGCGTTAGGATAAAGGTTCATAAAATTCACAATGTTAGCCGAGTGATCCGGCTCCATGTGTTGAACAACGAGATAATCCGGATTTCTATCACCCAGAGCTTCCTTAACGTTAGAAAGCCACTCACTTGTAAACGCCTTATCAACCGTATCCATAATAGCAACTTTCTCGTCGATAATAGCGTATGAATTATACGCCATACCATTTGGCACATCGTACTGACCCTCGAACAAATCGATTTTATGGTCATTGACGCCTATATATTTAATATCATTTGAAATAAACATAGCGTTAGTCTCCTTTTAGTTTGTGAGTAGTATTATAGCACAATTTAGGCAGAAGGTAAATAATTTACTCCAAAATTCTGCCGTCAGAAGATATTGTCACAACCGACCACGGAATAAACTTACCGCTATTCATCAGCGCCCTTTTCACTGCGTTTTCAATACCACCGCAACACGGCACTTCCATTCTCACGACTGTCACACTCTTGATGTTGTTATCTCTTATTATCTGTGTCAGCTTTTCTGAATAATCGCCTTCATCGAGTTTCGGGCAGCCGATGAGAGTTATCCTGTTTTTGATAAAATCGTTGTGGAAATTCCCGTAGGCGAAAGCGGTACAATCAGCCGCTATAAGCAAATCTGCATTTTCAAAATACGGAGCATTGGGGGGCACTAGCTTTATCTGTACAGGCCACTGGTTAAGTCTACTGGAAACAGGAACAAACGGCATTTCAACGCTCTCTCTTCTTAGCACCTTTGAGTTAGTACCAGGGCAACCACATGGCAGACTATCACAGCTTTGTACCTTTTGGGACTGTGCTTTTTTCACTGCTTCTTCGTCATAAGCTTTTGCTTCTCTCACTTCAAAAGAAATCGCCCCTGTCGGACAAGCAGGCAGGCAATCTCCCAACCCGTCACAATAATCATCACGTAACAGCTTCGCTTTTCCATTTACCATTCCTATAGCTCCCTCATGGCATGCTTCTGCACACAAGCCACAGCCGTTACATTTTTCTTCATCTATCTTGATTATTTTCCTTAACATAATATAAACCTCCGTTGACTTTCTGGGTATATTATATTATTATATTCACAACATTTCTGTTGTTTTTACAACAAAACGAGGCTTTTATGAAAAAATATATTGATATACTGAAAAGAAATCACCTTTTTAGCGGTGTAAGCGAAGAAAATATCGAAGCGATTTTTAGCTGTCTTAGTGCTACATTCAAGGAATATAAGAAAGGCGAATACATTTTCCGTCAGGGCGAACATATAGAAAACATCTGTATTCTCCTTAGTGGCTCGGTACATATCCAATCGGATGATTACTGGGGCAACCGCAGTATAGTAAGTGAGGTAACCTCAGGCGAAATGTTCGGAGAATCATACGCTGTACACGGTAGCAGTGCTGTGCTTAACGACGCTGTTGCAACAAGCGACTCAACTGTAGCTTTTCTGAATGTGAACAGGCTGATGACCGTATGCTCAAACTCTTGTGTATTTCATTCGACAGTTATCAAAAATCTGCTTTTCTCACTTACCCACAAAAATCGAAACCTGATGCAGAAACTAACCCATATCTCAAAACGCACCACCCGTGAAAAGCTAATTTCTTATCTTTCTAATCAGGCAAAGCTTACAGGTAGCAACAGCTTTTCAATTCCATTTAATCGCCAACAACTCGCAGATTTCCTGTCAGTTGACCGAAGTGCTATGTCAAACGAGCTTTCAAAAATGAAGACCGAAGGCCTTCTGAACTTTGATAAGAACAATTTCACCTTACTTTAATACCTCATAGCAACGACCAAACCTCACCGTTTGGTCGTTTTTAGTACACCAACATTTCTATGATAAAATTCACTAAAAAATTGACCAAACAACATCATCAAACGTGTTATAGGTGAAAGGAGGCTGATAGTATGCACAAAAAATCAGCACGGCCGGCTGATAGCATCGAAAACACAATACACACTTACGGCGATATGCTTTTTCGAATATGTCTTATCACACTGGGAAGTTCAAGCGACGCCGAAGACGCTGTACAGGAAACCTTCATCAAATACTTTCATAAAAAGCCTGAATTTAGAAATGAAGAACACCGAAAAGCGTGGCTCATCACAGTCGCAACAAACAGATGTAAAGATGTGTTACGATACCAAAAGAGACATCAAGCAATTAATATTGACGATATCAAGAGTTTTGTCAGCGCCGATACAGACAGCTCAATCCTCGAAGCTCTTTTAACACTACCCGAAAAATTCAAAACAGTTCTGATTTTACGCTACATCGAGGATTACAGCATAAAGGAGATTTCAACCTTCATCGGCAGAACTCCTTCTGCTGTAAAAATGAGACTTCAAAAAGGTCGAAAACTTTTGAAAGAAAAATACGAAAAGGAGTTTATGTAGATGAAAAATAAAAGGCTATATGAAAACCTAAAAGAAATAGAAATGCCAAACGAAATGAAACACCGGATAATAAGAAACTGCTATTCACAAACGGAGGACAAATCTATGAATAACACCACAAAAAAGAATTACAGAAAACCTGTATTAGCGCTAGCCGCAGTTATCGTATGCTTGGTTTTAGCAACAGTAACTACTTTAGCTACAACAGGAAAACTTCAGGGATATTTCAAGGATATTAAAAACCCGTTCGGTGCAGTAACAGGAACATCATACGAACAAGCTACCGATGAAGTTAGCCTTGAGATAACCAAGATAACCGACGCACTAGCGATTGAAATCACTTTTTTAGAGCCACAAAAAGCTCCGTATATGTTTTTCGAAACATTCGGAATAAACAGCTACAGTATTCTTGATGAAAACGGCAATATAGTAGCACAGGGAGAGTTAGAAGAAATGAATAAAGTTAATAACTCAACAACTACTTCCTACATTCCTGTCAATGAAATTAATAGTGGCATCTACACCCTTTATATCACAGAACTCATAGGCGGTTCAAAAGCTGACCAACCACTTGTATTAAACGGAAATTGGGAAATAGAGTTTGCAAAATAGAAGAAAACGCACCCTGTACGGGTGCGTTTTTTGTTTTTATTGAATTATTTAGGATTACTGTTCATCCTCACTCTTAGCTTTTGAGAGTAATACGTTTGTAAGAATACCTAAGATAAGTGCGCAAGCGATAGAAGTAATTGTGATAGTGCCACCGCCTACGTTGAATGAAAGAGTAAGTCCGCCGATACCTGCGATAAGGATAACAGATGCAACGAAGAGATTTTTGTTCTCATCAAGGTTAACATCTTTAAGCATTTTAAGACCCGATACAGCGATAAAGCCGTAAAGTGCCATACAGATACCGCCCATTACACAAGAAGGAATAGAATTAACAAAAGCAACGAAAGGTGTTACAAAAGAGATGATGATAGCACCAACAGCAGCAGCGATGATTGTATACACTGATGCGTTCTTTGTAATAGCTACACAGCCTACTGACTCGCCGTATGTTGTGTTAGGACAACCGCCAAAAAATGCACCAACCATAGAGCCAACGCCGTCGCCCAAAAGCGTGCGACAAAGGCCAGGGTCTTCGAGCAAGTCACGGTTAACGATAGTAGAAAGGTTCTTGTGGTCAGCGATATGCTCTGCAAATACAACAAAAGCAACAGGAACATACGCCATAGCAACTGATGCTATATAGGCACCGTTAAGTTCCTTAAATCCACCCAAAGCGGTTAAGAATGTAAATTCAGGAACAGACACAAAACTGTTTATTGTAATGTCAGAAAATGTATTAACAATTGGTGAGTAGTCGATGATCATCAACGCAGGGTTATTTGTTAAAAGACCGATAACATAGAAAATAGAAGCGGCACCGTAGCCTGCTAAAATACCAATAATAAAAGGAATGAGTCTTGCCATTTTCTTACCGTACACTGAAGCTATCATAGTAACCGCAAGAGTGATAAGACCAACAATAATTGCAACATAAGGAGACCCCGGTGTTGACCCGTCAGCGAGTGTATAATTTACTTTCTGAAGATCACCCACAGCATTGCCTGAAAGAGATAAACCAATGATAGAAACCACAGGACCTATAACAACCGCAGGCATAAGTTTAGATATCCATTTTACACCTGCAAATTTAATAATCACAGCGATAATCACATATACCAAACCTGCAAACGCAGCACCTAAGATAATACCGAGATAACCCAAAGCTGCTGAAGTAGCGCCCGCAAAAGCAGCCGTCATCGAACCGATAAACGCAAAAGAAGAGCCTAAGAAAACAGGGCTTCTGCGCTTAGTAAAGAGAATGTAAACAAGAGTTCCTACACCCGCGCCAAAAAGAGCCGCAGCAGAACTCATGCCATTGCCAACAATTACAGGTACAACGAGAGTAGCCGCCATAATAGCGAGCAACTGCTGGATAGCGAAAACAACAAGCGAAGAGAATTTAGGCTTATCGCTAACATCATAAATCAGTTTCATTTTAATTTCCCCCTAAAGTTACTTTGTATAAATCGCGACGGAATTTTCGCCGTCGTATTCACCCAGTCTCACCGCTACCGCTTCATCGAGCGATGTCGGAATATTTTTTCCGACGAAGTTAGCCTTAATCGGAAGTTCACTATGTCCTCGGTCTATAAGTACACATAGCTGGATTTTTGACGGTCTACCCAAGTCGAGTACAGCATCGAGTGCTGCACGCGCAGTACGACCCG
Organism: Ruminococcus sp.; assembly: GCA_017464765.1. Lineage (GTDB taxonomy): Bacteria > Bacillota > Clostridia > Oscillospirales > Acutalibacteraceae > Ruminococcoides. The sequence continues at coordinate 34,179 of JAFTYK010000024.1, read as the reverse complement.
TGAAAATAACATCATCAACCAGAACAACGGTCTTACCCTTGATGTCAAAATCGACCTTAGTATCGGTAAGTATCGGTGTATCATCGCTAATCTTTTCTCTATCATCTCGATAGTGGGTGATATCGAGTATGCCAACCTCAACCTCGTTACCGTCAATCTCAAAAATATTCTCTTTGAGACGCTGTGCAAGCGGAACTCCACGCGACTTAATACCAATCAGGCACAAATCCCTTGTGCCTCGATTTTTTTCAATAATCTGGTGAGCAATTCGCTTCAACACACGCGAAATGTCAGTTTCGTTCAAAATCTGTGCTTTCAGTTCCATAAAAAACCTCAAAAATAAAAATAACCTTGTCGCAAAATGCAAACAAGGTATGGTATAGATATTTCAGAAAACCTTGTCGGCATCACAGTACCGAATTAAAGATATCTTAACTGTAGAATACCACCGCAAACTACTAATGTCAACAAAATAAAAGGAAAAACCAAAAGTTTTCACATTTTTCTCCTTTTTGACTTAAATCCACAATATTTAGCTATAAAAACAAAACCTCCTAACAACATATAGAAAACAGAAAAAACTTCAAAATCTTGACAATATCACTCTAAAATTGTACTATATAAGATATATGAAAATCTATTCACGGAGGGATTACTTGTGAAAAATACTGACAAGTCAATGGAAAAAATCGTTGCTTTATGTAAAGGCAGAGGTTTTGTATATCCAGGTTCTGAAATCTATGGTGGTCTTGCTAACACTTGGGATTACGGCCCACTCGGTATGGAACTCAAGAATAACATTAAAAAGGCATGGCTTAAGAAATTCGTTCAGGAGAACAAGTACAACGTAGGTCTTGACTCTGCTATTCTTATGAATCCGCAGACATGGGTTGCATCAGGCCACTTAGGTGGTTTCTCTGACCCACTTATGGACTGTAAGGATTGTAAAACACGTCACAGAGCTGACAACCTCATCGAAGATTTCGATGGCACAAACGTTGCAGGCTGGACAAACGAACAGATGACAGAGTACATCAAGGAGAAAAACATTCCTTGTCCAAACTGCGGTAAGCAAAACTTTACAGACATCAGACAGTTCAACCTTATGTTCAAAACATTCCAGGGCGTAACCGAGGATTCTAAATCCGAGATTTACCTTCGTCCTGAAACAGCACAGGGTATTTTCGTAAACTTTGCTAACATTCAGCGTACAAGCAGAAAGAAGGTTCCTTTCGGCGTTGCTCAGATTGGTAAATCTTTCCGTAACGAAATCACACCTGGTAACTTTATCTTCCGCGTAAGAGAGTTCGAGCAGATGGAGCTTGAGTTCTTCTGCAAACCTGGTACAGATTTAGAATGGTTTGACTACTGGAGAGCTTACTGCCGTGATTGGCTCTACTCTCTCGGTATGAAAGCAGAAAACCTAAGACTAAGAGACCACGACCCTGAGGAGCTTTGTTTCTATTCAAAGGCTACTACTGACTTTGAGTACCTCTTCCCATTCGGTTGGGGTGAGCTTTGGGGTATTGCTGACAGAACAGACTACGATTTAACTCAGCACCAGAACACTTCAGGCAAGAGCTTAGAGTACTTTGACCCTACAGACAATTCAAGATACATTCCATACGTTATCGAGCCATCTTTAGGTGTTGAAAGACTTTTCCTTTCTATCCTTACTGAAGGCTACGACGAAGAGGTTGTCGACACTGAAAAGAACGATGTTCGTACAGTGCTTAGACTTCACCCATATCTTGCACCTTTCAAGGCTGCAGTACTCCCACTTTCTAAGAAACTCGGCGAGCAGGCTGAAGCGCTCTTTGATGATCTTTCAAAAGACTTTATGGTTGAATACGATGACGCAGGCTCTATCGGTAAGCGTTACCGTCGTCAGGACGAAATCGGTACACCACTTTGTATTACATACGACTTCGAATCACTTGAAGACGGCTGTGTTACTGTTCGTGACCGTGACACAATGGAGCAGGTAAGAATCAAAATCGACGAACTTAAAGCATACATCGCAGAAAAAGTTAAGTTCTGATTTTAATACTTTCAACATATAACAAAAGCACCGAAGTTTCCTTCGGTGCTTTCTTTATTTCGAAAATCAATAATTTATCACTCTATTTTTGCAAGCATCTTCTGAATAGCGGTAGCATCCATTACTGTCTCTTCACCGTCACGATCGTAGTCAGCGAGCGAGAAAGTCTGTGGAGCTGACCAAATAGCCCAAAAAGGATAAGCCTCCATACCCACAAGTCCACACTGTATATATGTTGCATCAAGTATGTTCACGCTATCGTCATCATTAACATCGCCCATCTCTCTTCCTATTTTATTTTCCTCTATCACTTTTACAAAATCAGGACACAACTCAATAATCCGTTCTACGTTACTGTTCACAAGGTCAATAAAGGTATCAGTCTTCGGTATATATACCAGTAAGCCCGTTGAAGAATTCGCCAAACCGGGACCTGCACAAGTATACAGTGCTCTGTTCCCAACCAAAGCACCGTGGCGATACTCCCATGGATCAGGAAGAATCTGGCAGACCATCAAAACCCAATCAGGCTCTTCGTTGTTTTCGTCACTATAATAGCAAAACTCTGAATAGCCATAGTAATCATCTTCCCACAGATTATTGTGATATTCTTTGACCTTTTCAAAATACAAAGTATCTGTTTTGTGTGGTATATCGCGGTATATTTTATAGGTTGCAGAAGCAGAAAAAAACGACACAAACAAAACAGAAAATACAGCTATTATACTTATTATCTTTTTCATAATATCACCTCGTATTTTTATTATTCCAAAAGCCTTATCTACAGTTATATTCTACCACGTTGAAAACTAAATCAAAAGTGGTAAAACAACTAAAGTTTATACTATTCGCTTGTATATATTAACTGACGGAAAACTATAAAAAAGTCTTTCACTAATAAAACACCTGAGAGGGTGCAAAGTGTTGCATTATTTTAAAAAAATTAGCCCTGCCGATATTTTCGGCAGAGCTTTACTTACAGATATTTAAACCTCAATCTCACCATCAAAAACTTTTGTCGCAGGACCTGTCATAAGTACACGCTCGTCGGTATAGTTGATAATCAAATCTCCACCTTTGAGGTGAACTGTTACGTCCTCACCTTTTTTGCAGTAGCCGTTTTCACACGCAGCTACGACAGTAGCACAAGCGCCTGTGCCACAAGCCCAGGTTTCCCCAGAGCCTCGCTCCCACACTCTCATCTGTAGGGTCTTTTCGTCAATCACCTTTACAAATTCGGTGTTTATCTGTTCAGGGAAGGCAGAGTGCTTTTCAAAATATGGTCCGATTCTCTCAAGGTCTAAAGAATCCACATCATCGACAAAAGTCACGCAGTGAGGATTTCCCATAGAAACGCAAGTAACGATATGCTCCTCTCCATTAACAACAAGAGGCTTTCTAATAACAGTATCGCTACCTTCGTAAACAGCAGGAATCAATTCAGTCTTAAGTTCTGCTTTTTCCATATCCACTTCGAGCAGCTCAGCCTTACCGTCAACAGCGGTAATTTTCATGGTTTTAATACCGCTTAAAGTTTCAATCGAAACAGTGTTCCTGCTCTTATCTTCGAGCAAATTATCGTAAACATACTTGCCGACACAGCGAACGCCGTTACCACACATTTTACCTTCACTACCGTCAGCGTTGAACATACGCATTTTAGCATCAGCTACGTCACTGGGACAAATAAGGATAACACCGTCTCCGCCGATAGAAAAACGTCTGTCGGAAAGCTTTTTCGCTAAAGCGTTAGGGTCATCGATTTTCTGTGTAATCGCATTAATATAAACGTAATCGTTGCCGATTCCGTGCATTTTTGTAAATTTCAACATTTTTGCTCACCTATCCTGCATAACAATATATGTAGATTATATCAAACAGCGTGTATTTTGACAACCTTTTGCGAAAATATAGCGTAATTATAGCCTTGTCGCTTGCTTGACAAAAACCGTCTCAAAGACTATACTTTTGCTATATTTTTCTTACTTATATTACACATTTTAAGGAGATTACTATGATTGATGTCCCTAGCATTTTCGGCATAGATGTTTTCAACGAACAGGTTATGAAAGAACGTCTGCCAAAAGATACATACGAAGCCTTAAAAGCAACTATCGTAAACGGTGAGTCGCTTGATATCAATGTCGCTAATATCGTAGCGGAAGCTATGAAAGAGTGGGCTATCGAAAAAGGCTGTACCCACTACACCCACTGGTTCCAGCCGATGACAGGTATCACAGCTGAAAAGCACGACAGCTTTTTGACCCCGGATAAAGACGGCAAAGTAATTATGGAATTCTCCGGAAAAGCTCTAGCTAAGGGTGAATCGGATGCCTCATCTTTCCCTAACGGCGGAATCCGTGCGACTTTCGAAGCGCGTGGCTACACTGCATGGGACCCTACTTCCTACGCTTTTGTAAAGGACAGCTCACTTTACATTCCAACTGCTTTTATGTCATACACAGGCGAAGTCCTCGACAAGAAAACTCCGCTTTTACGCTCAATGGACGCAGTTAGTACACAGGCGCTACGAATCCTCAAACTCTTCGGCAAGAACGATGTAACCCGAGTTACAGCTAACGTTGGCGCCGAGCAGGAATACTTCCTTATCGACCGCAAAATGTATGATAAACGCAAGGACTTAAAATACACCGGGCGTACACTTTTCGGAGCAAGAGCTACAAAAGGTCAGGAGCTTGAGGACCACTATTTCGGCGCTATCAAAAACCGCGTTTCGGCGTTTATGAAAGAGCTTGACGAACAGCTATGGAAACTCGGAATTTATTCTAAGACTAAACATAACGAGGTAGCTCCGTCACAACACGAGTTAGCTCCTGTTTTCACTACAACAAATATTGCAACCGACCAAAACCAGCTCACAATGGAGACGATGAAAACAATCGCAAGAAAACACGGTATGTCTTGTTTGCTCCATGAAAAACCATTCGCTGATGTTAACGGTTCAGGTAAGCACAACAACTGGTCACTTTCCACTAACACTGGTGAGAATCTCCTAAAGCCAGGCAAGAAGCCTGAGGAAAACATTCAGTTCTTACTTTTTCTCGCAGCTGTAATCAAGGCTGTTGACGAGCATCAGGATTTGCTAAGAATTTCTGTCGCTACCGCAGGCAACGACCATCGTTTAGGTTCTAGCGAAGCTCCGCCTGCTATCATTTCAATGTACTTAGGCGACGATCTCGAAGCAGTTGTAGACGCTATCATTAACAACGAAGAATACGAATCACACGGTAGAGTTCTGATGAGAACAGGTGTTGAGTCTATGCCTGATTTCAAAAAGGATAACTCAGATAGAAACCGTACCTCTCCGTTTGCGTTCACAGGTAACAAATTTGAATTCCGTTCTTTAGGCTCATCAATCAGCATTTCCTGTCCGAACATTATGCTCAACACTATTGTTGCTGATGTGCTATCGCAGTTTGCTGATACTTTAGAGAATGCCGAAAACTTCGAATCAGCGTGCAGACGACTGATAAAGCACACTTTCAAAGAACATAAGCGAATTATCTTCAATGGTGACGGCTATACTGATGAGTGGGTTGAAGAAGCAAAGCGCAGGGGACTTTTAAATCTCAAGAACACTCCTGAAGCTTTAAAACACTTCATCGATAAAAGAAACATCGAACTTTTCGAGAGAAACCATATCTACGGCGAGACTGAAGTCAGAGCCAGATACGAAATTCTTCTTGAAAATTACTCAAAGGTTATAGCTATCGAAGCTCAGACAATGATAAACATGGCGAAGAAAGACATCTTTCCTGCTGTATCTAAATTCACGGGCGAGCTAGCACAGACTATCGTTAATAAAAAGGCGGTATCAGAGTTTATCAAAACAGACGCTGAAGAAAAGCTACTCAAAGAGATGTCCGAACTACTTTGCAAATTCGCAAATCTTACCGATGAACTTGAAGAAAAACTCGCGATCGCTAAAAACTACAAAAGCAATCCGCTCACTCTTGCTGAGTACTACAGAGACTATGTGCTTTCAGCTATGAATAAGCTAAGAGCTGTAGGCGACAAAATGGAAACCGATATGTCAACTGAATACTGGCCTTATCCATCTTACGGCGATATGCTTTACTCAGTACAATAAATTCCTATTACTGGAACGACCAATGGTCGCCCACGTGCGTAAACACCTAAAAACCAAGCCCCCGATTAAATCGGGGGCTTACTTTTATTTCAGCTGTTCTTTTAGAAGATTCCTTCCCTTACTAAGCCTACTTTTCACTGTTCCTTCGGGTATATTAAGCGTGCGTTTTATTTCTTTTATTGAATAATCTTCGACATAAAACATAATAACAACCAACCTTATTTTTTCGGGCAGATTGTTAATCGCTTCGCCTATCTCTACACTTTGGTAAGGATTATCCCGTGAGCTTAAAACAGGCAGTCTTTCATCAAAAGAAAGCTCTTTTTTCTGCTTTTTCAAACTTTTCTTGCATTCATTAATAAGTATCCGAACAAGCCACGTCTTGAAATACTCTTCACGTCTTAGCGTGTGAATATTCTCATAGGCATTTAGTATAGCATCACTGACACAATCGAGTGCATTTTGTTCGTTTTTCAGTATCGACATTGACACCCTATACAGTGTATCCTGTGATTCAAGCACCAAAGATTCAAATGTATTTATATCCATATTACTGTACCTTGAAAATCCAATATGTATCAGAGCCGTTTCCATAATCAGGAGAAATTACTCCATCAGTAGCTGGATTTAAAGCGATATAAGCGTTACTAAGTTGAGCATCTATACATCGAAATCCCAGCGTAATTGTCCTTGATTCGTTTGGTTGAAGTCTTGGAATACAGAAATCCTTATCACTCTCACCGTGAGAACTGAGATAGAAAACTTCTGTGTCACAATACTCGCCCGCCGCAATATTTTGATACTCGTCAATGATAGTTGATGAAACAAAATCTCCTGTATGGTCTTTCTTAAGTGTATTAAGTCGATACGGCAAATAAACCTTAACTTCTTTATTAGTCGTATTTTCGTATTTCACATCAATAAGAACTAGACTCTGCTTCTCACTTTCACATCTTAATAATTTTCTTTCGCTGTTAACTCCATCACCGTTTTGCCACACTTCAACTTGTTTAGACAAAAGTTTTCCGTTATTATCTGCGATTTTATCTTCTCGATACATCGAATAGATACAGTTATTATCAATGCCGTTTATACTGTCTGTGATTCTTATATCAGTAATAGTAGCTTTCACAGGAATATTTCCTTCATTTTCAGCTTCATTAAAGCCGGAAAATGTGATTTCTGTATCCTTGTCAATTAACTTATATTGTTTTTCGATACCATATTCTACCATCTCGCCTGCATCTTCCTTTTCAGGTGCATAGAAGTCATCGTGATCATTCTTTGAACCCTCTTCAAAAGTTATGCCATTCACAAAACTCTCAAATTCGCTACTACTAACTGTACCCCCACAAAAAATAAGCATAAGTACATTGGCTTCTTCGTACCACACATAGTATCGTTTAACTCCATCGTTGTGTTCATATGTATCTATTAGTTCATATGCAGGTTTAGAAGCTATATAAATTTCTTTGTATTCTTTTACATCTTCTTCAAGCGTAATATCATCAACGCTATCATAAAATCTCATAGGAAAAATCGTGAAACCGAACTCACCATTTTTACGACGATATTTCAATCGGTCTGTATTTTTTTGTTCTTTAAATCCTTGTGGTACATCAATATTCATTTTAACGTACTTCGGAGCATCTTCGTTTATACTTATGTCAAAACTGACACCATAGTTACCTACACGCTTGGCTATTGCTCCGTACATCTTAACAGCACCAAACACAGCACTTGGAAGTATAGCTAAAATCAGCACCATAGAGATTACTATACGCAAAGGTGTAGTAAGTCGTTGCTTGTTTTTTTGTAGTTTTGTTTCAGACAGCGCACTTTCTATAGCATAAGTAAAACGCTCGGGTGTTTCTTTGAACGCATTTCGAAGTTTTTCTTTCATTTATATCTTCCTTTCTAAGTTAGAATAGGAATGAATTCATTCTGATTATTAGATACACCAAAAGGGTAAAAGGTTCACTAAAAACAAAAAATACCCCGACAAAAGTCGAGGTACTAATTATATCAATTTTTCTTAAAGAAAGCTACTGCAACAGCACCGGGTCCTACATGGGTGCCAATTGTGCTACCAATAACAGCACAATTTAGCTCAGCTTTAGCGTGTGACCAAAGCTCTTTACTGTCTTCAACGTACTTTTTAAGTAAAGCATCTGAAAGCCCTGTGTAGCCAAGAAGTACTGGTTTGCCGAAATCGACTCCACCCGCTTTTTCGATTTCCTGAACGAGCAGGTTGTTGCCCTGTTTAGAGCCGCGAGCTTTTCCTAGCATCTTTATCTCACCCTTATCCACGCATACAACAGGTTTGATATTAAGCACACCACCCGCAAATGCAACTGCAGCAGAAATTCTTCCGCCCTTTTTGAGGTACTCCAATGTGTCGAGCATTGCAACGATGATAACGTTATTCTTTTCCTTTTTGAGTTTTTCTACAATCTCTTCAGCCGTAAAGCCGTCATTCGCCATTTTCACAGCCAGTTCAACGAGTATTCCTGAACCGATAGCAACAGAAGCGCTATCTACAACAAAAATATTATCGTAATCTTCAGCCGCTATAACAGCACTCTGATAAGTTCCTGAAAGTTTGCTGGATAGTGTTATAACAACAGCACTATCACCTGACTGATTAACCTTATCAAAATAAGGAACAAACGAAGAAGGTGTCGCCTGACTTGTAGTTGGAATCACGTCACTTTCTATAAGCTTTTCATAAAACATTTTATGGTCGATGGTAACACCATCAATGAACTCTTCTTCACCAAAACGAACTGTAAGAGGTACAACCTCGACCTGCTCTTTCACTGACTCGATTAAGTCAGAAGTAGAGTCAACTATTATTTTTACGCTCATAAGTTCTCCTTTTAATTTAGTATTAAACAGGCAAACCGTTCTCACATAGTGTGCGCAAATTATCGGAAATCAAACTAAGCGCGCTGTAAAAAGTTTCTCTGTCTTCGTTAGATAGACCTTTTCCTGCTAAATCAACAGCAAGAGCAACACGCTCTCTTACGTGGAGTGCAGCTTTTTTGCCCTCGTCAGTAAGTTTTAAAAGTCCTCTGTAGAGATTCTTTCCGACAGACTCCTTTACAACCAGTCCTTTTTTCTCCATTATCGACATCATACGAGATACGTCAGCCTTATCTTTACCACACAGTTCAGAAAGCTGTGGAGCGGTTATTCCTTCCTCAAAACGATACATAGTAGTAAGATAAGTAGCGTGTGGACCCTTGAGTCCGTATTTAGCCATTTCTTCTGATGCAAGTTTGTGCCAGTAGCGTGTAATTTCAAATATAGCAAAAGAAAATTTTTCGAATCTTTCTATCATGATAATAACCCCTTTTGTAAAGATGTTGAAGCATCAACATCTTGTATTATATACCTTCAATGTTGATATGTCAACAAATCCTGGTAAGCTCGTCCGTTTTAAACGAAAGGACAAGCTGATAACTAAAAATTTACAGCAAATCGCCGAGATAGCCGACTACTTTTTTGTTAGCTATCTCGAAAAGCTTGTCTTCGTCGACATTTACACATCGGCCATTTTCGACGGTAATTTCACCATTGACAATAGTATAATCCACAGCACTCTTAAGTCCAACCGTTGATAGCATAGCTTTCGGGTCAGAAGTCGCTCCTACAAGCTCTACCCTACGCTTATCAACAAGAAACATATCCGCACACTTGCCGATTTCTATAGAACCTATGTCATCGCGTCCTAAGACTTTCGCTGAACCTGATGTTGCAAGCTTTAGTACATCATACGCACTAAGACCCTTGTCACCAAAAGTCAGGCGTGATAAAAGGTAAGCAACTCTCATTTCTTCGAGCATATTAGAACCATCGTTAGATGCGCTTCCGTCTACAGCCAAGCCAACTTTTACACCGTAGTTTTTCATCTGCGCAACTCTCGCAACACCGGAGCTTAACTTCATATTTGAAATTGGACAATGAGCTACACCTGTGCCACTATCAGCTAAAAACTTAATCTCACTGTCATTAAAGTGAATTCCGTGTGCATACCACACATCTTCTCCTACAAAACCCAAAGATTCCATATAAGACAGCGGACGCATACCGTACTTCTCTAAAGTATAGTTTTCTTCGTCAATAGTTTCGCACAAATGCGTGTGAAGCTTAACCCCATATTCACGCGCTAAAGATGCGCTTTCCTTATATAAATCTAAGCTTGCTGAAAATGGCGAACACGGTGCAAGTGCGAGCATATTCATAGAACCGAATGAGCTATCGTGATACTTTTCAATCGCTTGGATACTGTCCTTTAAAATCTCGTCTGTAGTCTGCACAACACTATCAGGAGGAAGCCCTCCATCTTTTTGCGATAAATTCATACTACCGCGTGACATATACATTCTTATACCAAGTTCCTTAGCTGATTCATACTGTGAAGAAAGCAAAGAATCGCTATTACCCTGAGGAAAAACATAGTGATGGTCAAAGCAAGTGGTGCAACCGTTTTTCATAAGCTCAGCCATACCACACTGCGAGCTTAAATACACTACCTCGCTATCGAGGTTTTTCCACACCCCATAAAGAGCTTTAAGCCATGGAAAAAGCTCAAGATTCTGAACGCTTTTTATATTGCGCGAAAACATCTGGTAAAGATGGTGATGAGTATTAACAAGACCGGGGAAGCACAGCATATTTGTACAGTTAATAACACGCTGCGCTCCCACATCAAGGTCAATACCTATATTCTCAATCTTTCCGTCTTTAATATAAATATCCACGCCCTCATAAACAGTATCGGTTTTGTCACACGATACAACACAAGAAACATTTCTTAGTAACAATGCCATATCTTTTCTCCTATATCAGCAACTAACATGAACAAGCATCATTAGTATAAAAAAATCCCCTGCAAAAAGCAAGGGATTTTAGTATATAAATAAATTTATCTGTCTTCTCTGAAATACGCAAGACCCAAAGCGTTCGGTGGCTGATTTTCTCTCTTCTTTCTGAAAGACGTGAAAACAAGCACGATGATTGTAACAACGTAAGGAAGCATATTGAAAAGCTCAAGGCTCTTTCGTGACAGACCAGGGATATAAAGGTAAGCCCAGAACAAAAATCCAAACAGATACGCACCCCATATAGCGTTCTTCGGACGCCAGATAGCAAAGATTACAAGTGCAACAGCAAGCCAGCCTAAGTTTTCCATAGTGCCGTCGTTAGCCCATGTACCCTTTGTGTAGTCCATAACATAGTAAAGACCACCCAAACCTGCGATACCTGTACCGATGCAAGTAGCCAGATAGCGATAAGCTGTAACGTTGATACCTGCAGCATCAGCAGTAGCAGGGTTCTCACCAACAGCTCGAAGATTCAGACCGCTACGGGTTTTGTTGAGATACCACTGGGATAAAATTGCAATAATAATAGCAACGTAAACAAGCCAACCGTAAGAGAACAAAAGCTTACCAACAACACCTAAGTCGGATAAAAACGGAATTTTAGTCATAAAGACTTTAGATGTAGTTTCAACTCGAATCTGACCTACACCGCCTGAAAAACCATTAAGCAAACCGCCGAAGAAGTTCGCAACACCCGAACCGAAAATAGTGAGTGTAAGACCAGTTACGTTCTGATTAGCTCTAAGTGTAATTGTAAGGAAGCTGAAAATCAATCCGCCCAGAGCTGCTGCTAAGAACGCACAGACAATGGCTATAACAGCACACAAAAACGGACTAGGATTTTCAACATTTTTTTCGTAGAAGAACACACCTACTAAACTCGAAACAGCTCCCAGATACATAACACCAGGGATACCTAAGTTAAGGTTACCTGCTTTCTCGGTGATAATCTCGCCGACAGCACCAAACATAATGATAGTACCGAAAGCAATGGAAGACTGCAGCAACTGCATCAATGTATTCATGTTAAACATATTACTGCACCTCCTTATTCTTTCTACGGAAAATCATACGATAGTTAATAAAGAACTCGCTACCTAAGATGAAGAACAGGATAATACCTGTTATCATACTGGACACGTAGTCATTGAGGTCGTATTTCGAAGCGATTTCAATAGCACCCTTATCAAGAAAAACAAGAAGCATCGAAATCAGAATCATAGTGAATGTATTGAATTTAGCGAGCCACGCTACGATGATAGCTGTGAAACCTTTACCACCTGCTGTGTTAACAGAAATTGTGTGTGAAGCACCCGAAACAGCTACAAAACCGGAAAGACCACAGATAGCACCCGAAATGAGCATTGTGCGGATAATAACCTTCTTAACGTTGATACCTGCATAACGAGCGGTGTTCTCAGAATCACCGACAACAGCGATTTCATAACCTTGCTTTGAATACTTGAGGTAAATGAACATACCTACTGTGATTGTCATAACAAAGATAACGTTAAGCAAGTAGTCCTGTCCGAAAACAGGAGGGAACCAACCCTCTTTGCCATCAGGGTTGATAATACCAACTGTGTTGGAACCGAAAGGATTCTCCCACATAGCTACGAAGAACGAAGTCAACTGAATAGCCACATAGTTCATCATAAGCGTGAAAAGAGTTTCGTTTGTATTCCACTTAGCTTTGAATATAGCAGGAAGCAGTGACCACAAAGCACCAGCGAGCAAACTACTACAAATCATACAGATGAAAAGAAGTAGTGGTGGAAGGTCTTTTAAATAAATCATACAAGCCGCAGTAGCAATACCACCGACTAAAATCTGACCCTCAGCACCGATGTTCCAGAAACGCATCTTAAACGCAGGAGCAAGACCTACTGCGATGCAAAGAAGCATCATAGTATCACGGATAGTAATCCATGTTCTACGGTTAAAGAACTTGTAGTCATCGTGAAATGTACCGAAAGCACCCTCAACCATAGATTTATATACCTCGAGAGGATTAACCTTTACAAGAAGGTAAATAATACCGCCACAAACAACGAGTGCAAGCACAATGGAAATCAATCTGATAACTATTGACTGCCAAAGTGGCATAGAGTCACGCTTCGCTATTCTAAGAAGCGGTTCTTTAGTGTGTACCGTAGCATTAGCCATATTACTTCTCCTCCTCTCTCAAATGTGTCATAAGAAGACCGATTTCTTCTTTTGTTGTTGTTCTTGCGTCAACAATACCGTTAAGCTTTCCGTCGCACAAAACTAAAATTCTATCAGAAAGTGCAAGCAATACGTCCAAATCTTCACCGACGTAAATAACCGCAACTCCTTTTTCTTTCTGTTCATTAAGAAGTCCATAGATAGTGTAAGAGGTGTTAACATCAAGACCTCTTACAGCATAGGCTGTCATAAGCACTGATGGAGAAGCCGCAATTTCTCTACCTACGAGTACTTTCTGCACGTTACCACCTGAAAGTTTTCTTACCGGAGTGGAAATGCTCGGAGTCACAACTTCGAGTTCTTCCTTAACTTTATTGGCGAGATTCTTAGGTCCCTTGCGTTCTGTAAACACAAAACCTTTTCGATAAGAACGCAACATCATATTGTCGGACATACCCATTGTGCCGACTAAACCCATACCAAGTCTATCCTCAGGAACGAATGAAAGTGCTACACCCATATTCTTGATTTGGAGAGCTGTTTTACCGATAAGCTGTGAACGTTCTTCGGTTTTCGGCACAATGTACTCAATTGAGCTACCCTCAACCGTATCCTGCAATCCCGCAATAGCTTCGAGAAGTTCTTTTTGACCACTGCCAGAAATACCCGCAATACCTAAAATTTCACCGCCAAAGGCTGTAAAGCTAACATTATCAAGAGCCTTAACACCGTATTTATTAATACAGGAAAGGTTCTTTACTACTAAGCGCTCCTTAGTGTTTTCAGGCTCTTTTCGGTCAATTTGTAAAGTAACTTTCTGTCCTACCATCATTTCAGTAAGAACAGACACGGAAGCTTCAGCTGTAGGAACAGAGCCGACATACTCTCCTTTTCGAAGAATAGCAACTCTGTCAGAAATTTCGAGAACTTCGTTTAACTTATGTGTAATGATAATAATGGACTTACCGTCCTTTTTCATATTACGCATAACCTCGAATAACATATCAGTTTCCTGAGGAGTCAAAACCGCAGTAGGCTCATCTAAGATAAGGATATTTGCGCCACGGTAAAGTGCCTTTACAATTTCGAGGGTTTGTTTCTCGGAAACACTCATATTGTAAACCTTTTTGTCCGGTTCAACTTTAAATCCGTATTTATCACAGATTGCTTTGATATCCTGTGCTATCTGCTTTTTGTTAAACTTGATATTCTTATCAAGACCGAGTGCTACATTTTCAGTAGCTGTAAAAACATCAACGAGCTTGAAGTGCTGGTGAATCATACCAATACCAAGTGAGTAAGCGTCTTTTGGTGAACAGATACTTACCTCCTCAAGGCCTTTATCTTCAGCGTCAACATAAATATGACCGCTGTCAGGATAGTAAATACCCGCAAGCATATTCATCAAAGTAGTTTTACCCGAACCGTTCTCTCCAAGCAAAGACAAAATCTCACCCTTTTTAATATCAAGTGTTACATCTTTGTTCGCGATAACTTTTTTACCAAAAGTTTTGGTAATATTTTCGAGCTTAACAGCAATTTTTTCCTGCACCGCACATCCTCCTTTTGTTATCTCCGTTTAGATAAAACACAACAGCCCTAAATATTGTGTTAAGACGGTTGTGTTTTATCTAAAATCAAACTGTATTAAACTCGTAAAGGGAAGCCGAATAATCGGCTTCCCTTTCGCGGAAAAACTCCGTCAATTACTTTTAATAATTAGTTGAGAAGTGTAATACCATCGATATCGAGTGCGAAGCAAGGAGCTGACTGGAAGTATGACTCGTGGAAGTAACCATCGAATACAGCCTCATCAGCATCTGGAACGAAGTCGCCGTCTGTATCTGTAGCAAATGCAGACTCAACCTTCTTGCCGCCTACTGTGAATGTTTCGATATCAAAAACATGGAGTTCGCCTGCCTTGATAGCAGCGATAGTTGCGTCAACCTTCTCCTGTGTGCCTTCTGCAGCAGATTCGCCGAGTGGTGTGATAGCAACAGCGCCATCAGCGTAACCCTTAGCCCAGTTTGTAGGAACAGCTTCGCCCTTCATAGCAAGACCGATAGCCTCTGTGTAATAAACTGACCATACGTTTGTAGCTGATGTGAGAGCAGCCTGTGGAGCAACCTCGAGCATATCGATGTTGTAACCGATTGAGTAGCATGTATCGCCGTTCTCTAAAGCTGCCTGAACTGCTGATGGAGCGCCTGTTGAGTCAGCGTGCTGACCAATAATAACGCAACCCTGTGAAAGGAGCTGGTTAGCTGTCTCGCCCTCTTTTGTGAGGTCAAACCAAGAGTTTGTGAACTGAACACTCATAGAAACCTTGTCATAAACTGACTTGATACCGAGGAAGAAAGCTGTGTAGCCAGATTTTACCTCAGCGTATGGGTAAGCACCTACGTAACCAACCTTAACGTTACCGTCAGCATCAAAGTTGTCGTCCTCAAGCTTGTCATTGTCAACAAGTTCTTTAATCTTCATACCAGCAACAACACCAGATACGAATCTTGACTCGTAAACAGCTGTGAATGCGTTACAGAAGTTTGGAAGGCCAGAAGCCTTAGCTGTGTCACCTGTCATAGCAATAAATGTTACGTCAGGATACTGCTTAGCAGCCTCTAACATGTGAGACTGGTGACCGTATGAGTTAGAAACAACGAGATCACAACCCTGATCAGCAAGGTCAGCAGCTGTATCAGCACATGTTTCGTCCTCAGGGATTGTATACTTCCAGATAATCTGGCTGTCAGCAAGACCTAAAGCTTTAGCAGCCTCCTGGATACCCTGAATGTGAGCGTATGTATAACCCTCGTTTTCATCACCAACGAGAATAACGCCCATCTTGAAATCAGATGTAGCGTTTGCTTCGTCCTTAGTAGCGTCAGATGTGCCGCCACAAGCAGCAAGTGATACTACCATAAGGATAGCGAGCATAAGTGCAATAAACTTTTTCATTGGAATTCTCCTCCTTAATACTATCTTCCTTTCGGAATTGTTAAGTTATCCCTAAATTTTGGGATTCTAACACTACAATTATACAGTCAGAAAACACAATTGACAATATTCTAAAAGAAAAATAGCATAAAATTTTTTAAAAATAATAGGATTCTATAGACAAAATCTCTATTTTTTCAACAGAATTATTCAAATTCTGAAAATATTTAAGCATGTACAGTAAATATTGTTTCTAAAAAAGAAAAATAAACATAATGCTATAGGGTAAAATTTAAATGCAAAAAGAAAACATAGGGGAGTAATTATGAGCAGTTTTGTTTTAAAAGGTGACATCTGTTACAGCATAAGTAAAGACACGCTGAAAACCATAAAAAACGGTTACTGTGTGTGTGAAAACTCACTATGTCAAGGGGTTTTCGAGAAGCTCCCTGAAATATACAAGAATCTTCAGCTTTATGACTACGAGGGCAAACTGATTATTCCGGGACTTATCGACCTGCACACTCACGCTCCGCAGTTTTCTTTTAGAGGTCTTAACATGGACTGTGAGCTTATCGACTGGCTTAATAACAACGCATTTAGTGAAGAAGCGAAGTTCTCAAACTTAGATTACGCAGAAAAAGCTTACTCGATTTTTTCTGACGCTTTAAAAAACAGCGCTACCACAAGAGCGTGTATTTTCGCCACTCTTCACAAAGAGGCTACAAAAACCCTGATGGATAAAATGGAAAAAACAGGACTTGTAAGCTTTGTTGGAAAGGTCAATATGGATAGGAATTCGCCAGGTAATTTGTGCGAAGAAAGTGCGGATATATCAGCTAAAACGACTCAGGAATGGATAGAAAATTCAATCAACAAATACAAAAACACCTACCCTATTTTAACTCCGCGCTTTATCCCGTCGTGTTCAGATGAACTAATGAAAAAGCTTAAAGCTTTACAACAAAAATACAACCTACCCGTTCAATCCCACTTAAGTGAAAATAAAGACGAGATAAAGTGGGTCAGTGAACTTTGTCCTGACTCAAAATCTTACGGTGATGCATACAATTCCTTCTCACTTTTCGGAAAAGACGCTAAGACTGTAATGGCTCACTGTGTATATTCGAGCGATAGCGAAGTAGAGCTTATGAAAGAAAACGGAGTCTTCGTCGCTCACTGTCCAGCTTCGAACACAAACCTCAGCTCAGGCATCGCACCTGTTAGAAGTTATCTTGATAAAGGCTTAAAGGTAGGTTTAGGAAGTGATGTTGCAGGTGGTCATTCACTTTCGCTTTTCAGAGCAATCTCAGATACTGTACAAATGTCAAAACTATACTACAGACTTGTGGATGCAAGTGCAAAGCCGGTAACATTCAGTGAAGCTTTTTATCTGGCTTCAAAAGGTGGCGGAGAATTTTTCGGTGAGGTCGGTAGTTTTGAAAAAGGCTACGAATTCGACGCGGTAGTTATCGACGATTCAATACTCCCTCACCCACAGGAATTAACAGTGTCTGAACGTTTAGAACGAGCAATTTACTTAAATGCAGATTTTTCGGGCATAAAAGCAAAATTTGTGCGTGGAAACAAAGTAATATGATAACAAAGGCTTGTGCGTAAAAGCACAAGCCTTTTGATTTATCCTTCTATTCTTGTACCGGTAAGTCCTAACAATCCGTCTTTAGCTTTGCTAAGCTCGGTAACAAGAGCCACCCTACCTTTTTTCGACATAGCGAACTGTGCGCAGGCATCAACTTTTTCATACATACTACCTCTTTGAAAATGACCTTCTCGCAAATACCTCTCTGCTTCTGATACGGACATAGTATCAAGTTGCCGCTCATTTTCTTTTTTATAGTTTAACGAAACTTTTTCAACCGCAGTCAGTATAACAAACATATCCGCATCAAGTTCCCTGGCAAGCAGAGAGCTTGCATAATCCTTATCAATAACCGCAGAAACACCTTTTAGATGCTCTCCTATAGCCACAACAGGTATACCTCCGCCACCGCAACACACAACTATATTACCGTCTTCTACCTGTAAACGTATAACAGAAAGTTCGATTATTTCCTGCGGTCTCGGCGATGGCACAACACGTCTGTAACCTCTACCGCTATCTTCAATAAAAATATGACCGTATTTTTTGCTAGCAAAATCAGCCTCTTCTTTGGTCATAAATTTACCGATAGGTTTAGATGGCTCAAGAAATGCCGGATCATCTTTATCAACTCTCACCTGAGTGAGTACTGTACTTACTGGACGGGCAATCGAGCGTTCCCTCATTTCTCTTCGAAGAGCATTCTGCATATCGTATCCAATGTAAGCCTGACTCATCGCAACGCACATTGAAAGCGGCGTTTTTCCCTGAACGCTGTCTTCTTTTGCAAAAAGGCTCATCGCAGAATCTATCATTCCCACCTGTGGTCCGTTGCCATGAGTGATAATAACTTCATGTCCGTATTCTATCAAATCCACAATTGCTTTAGCTGTTTCTTTTACAGCTATGTACTGCTCAGGCAGGTTTTTACCCAGAGCATTTCCGCCAAGCGCTATCACTATCCTCATTTTCTTCATAGCAATACCCCATTTATATTACAAATGCAAATGCCGACAGTTTCCCGTCGGCAAATTATTATTTAAAAAGCTTTTCTCTCTTTAGCCTCAGAGTCAAGTTTTTCCAGAGCTTTTGCAGGGTCTTTTACTTTAGCTAGGAAAATCATAGCCGCGATGATATACGGCTTGAATGATGCTTCTTTGTAAAGCTCTTTTCTGTATCTGTCAAAGACAGTAGCTTCAACTTCGCCTTCTTTACAGGATACACCTGTAATATCGGCTGGTAGGCAGTGCAGGTAAAGCGCTTTACCCTCTTTAGTAAGCTTCATCATCTCTTCAGTACATTCCCAGTCTTTATGTTCAGCATTCTGTTTAAGGAGTTCTTTTTCGAGTTTCTGTATACCATCGAAATCACCGTCACCATAAAGATTCGTACGCTTTTCCATAGCTGAGAATGATGCCCAGCTCTTAGGATAAACGATGTCAGCATCCTTGAATGCCTCAGCCATATCATTACATTTAGTAAAGCTACCGCCCGATTTCCGAACATTCGCTCTAGCTACTTCTTCGACCTCAGGCATAACATCATAACCCTCTGGGTGAGCAAGAACAACATCCATACCAAAACGTGTGAAAAGTCCGATAACACCCTGTGGTACAGAAAGCGGTTTACCGTAAGATGGAGAATAAGCCCAGGTCATAGCGACTTTCTTTCCCTTTAAGTTTTCAACTCCACCGAACTGATGGATAATGTGGAGCATATCAGCCATTGACTGTGTCGGGTGGTCAATATCGCACTGAAGGTTTACGAGTGTAGGTTTCTGCTCGAGTACGCCTTCTTCATAGCCGTCACTCACCGCCTGTGAAACCTCTTTCTGATAAGTGTGACCTTTTCCGATGTACATATCATCTCTAATTCCGATTACATCAGCCATAAAAGAAATCATATTAGCGGTTTCTCGTACTGTTTCACCGTGAGCAATCTGGCTTTTGCTTTCGTCCAAATCCTGAACCTCTAAGCCGAGCAAATTACACGCTGAAGCAAAAGAAAAACGTGTACGTGTTGAGTTATCTCTGAAATTAGAAATAGCGAGACCACTATCAAAAATCTTAGTCGAAACATTTCGCTCTCTCAAATCTCTTAAAGTATCGGCTACTGTAAATACTGCGCCGAGTTCATCATCAGTCTTATCCCAAGTGAGAAAGAAGTCATTTTCATACATATTCTCGATATTTAAAGTTTCGAGATGTTTAATCAAATCTTTAGCTTTACTCATATTATCACCTGATTACTTTTTATAGTTAAGCGGAATTGCGGCATAAACAGCTGCACAGCGAACAAGGTCTTCTTTCCATGTTTTCTCGTTAGGAGCGTGGGCCTGAGCTTCAGCTCCCGGACCAAAACCGATACAAGGAATTCCATATCTTCCCATAATAGAAACACCGTTTGTGGAAAAAGTCCACTTATCAACGCGTGGCTCACCATACATACCCTTGTGAGCTTCTACAACAGCGAGCGTAGCAGGGTGATCCTCAGGAATTACCCAAGTCGGGAAGTAGCACTCTGTAGGATAAACAAGCCCTGTCCAAGACGGACGTTCATAAGTGTACATAGTAACTTCTGCACCGTATTTCTTAACGCTAGGAAGCTCTCTTACTTCTTCAAGAGCTGACTGCCAGGTTTCTCCGTCTGTTAAACGTCTGTCAAGCGACACAGCTGCCATATCAGCAACCGCACAACGTGATGGTGAATTATAGAAAGACTGAGATACAGTAACCGTACCCTTTCCTAGAAACTCGTCATAATGGAGTCTGTCATTTAAATCACGAATTTCAGTTATAATATCAGCCATTTTGTAGATAGCATTATCGCCACGTTCAGGAGCTGAACCGTGACAGGAAACACCCTTAACTTCTACTCTGATTTCCATTCGGCCACGCTGGCCACGATAGATGCCCTTATCAGTAGGCTCTGTAATAACAACAAATTCGGGTTTAATACCTAGCTCGTTATGAATATACTGCCAGCAAAGTCCGTCACAGTCTTCTTCCTGAACTGTACCTGTAACTAAAATCTTGTAGCCATCAGGAATCAGGTCAAGGTCTTTCATGATCTTCACACCGTATACAGCAGAAACCAATCCGCCCTCCTGATCAGAAGTACCTCGACCGCCGATTTCAGTGTCGGTTTCGTAACCTTCATACGGGTCGAATGTCCAGTTAGACATCTCTCCCAAGCCTACTGTATCAATATGACCATCAAAAGCGATGATTTTGTCGCCATCACCCATAAATCCCAGAACATTTCCCATCGGGTCGATCTCAGCTTTATCAAAGTTAAGCTTTTCCATCTCAGCTAAAATGCGTTTAGCAACGCCCTCTTCCTCTGCACTTTCACTCGGGATAGCTACCAAATCACGCAAAAACTTAGTCATATCCTTTTCGTAGCCTTGCGCAGCCTTTTTTATAGCGTCAAAATTCATCACAAATGCCTCCTTGTGAATATAAATTTATTATGTAAAACTGAAATTTCAGCACACCAACTACTACTATTATATCGTACTCAAACGGTGTGTCAAATAAAATTTTAGAAAAACTAAAAAAATTTTAGATTTTTCTGTAAAATCGATTGAATTACGCTTTTATATGTATTATTATGTACTTAGATTCATTACATTTACAAAAAATGAAATCTTGAAAGGGGGATAAAATTGCTTGATAAAACTCTAAAAACAACCCTGTGTAAACTCGCTCACGCAACCGCTATGCATATGGGTAGTTCGTGCGAGGTAGTTATTCACGATTTAACCGACGAAAACGCAGCTGACCACTCGATTATTTATATCGAAAACGGTCACGTAACAGGAAGAAAAATCGGCGACGGAGCATCAAACGTCGTACTCGAACAGCTTTCGCTTTCAGCTAAAAATGATACAAAGAAAGACCAAATCGGATATTTTGCTCGTACCTTAGACAGAAAACTTATCAAATGCTCCACTGTATACATAAAAGACGAAAACGAAAAAGTCATCGCTATATTTTCTATTAATCAGGATATAAGTGCGCTGACACTCGCGTCTAACGTCATCAGCGAGATAGTTTCCCCACTCGACACTACAACAGAAAGAATCATTCCCGACGTCAACGAGCTTTTAGATGAACTGATATGGCAATCCGTAGACTTGGTTGGAAAGCCTGTGTCGATGATGAACAAGGACGACAAGATAAAAGCTATTCAGTATCTTAACGATAAAGGCGCGATGCTCATCACTAAATCGGGCGATAAAATTTCTAACTTCTTCGGCATTTCTAAATTTTCACTATATTCATACATAGATACAAAACAGGAGGAAAAAGACAATGATTGATTTTACCATTAACCCTCAGGGACTAAAACACAACATTGAAAAAGCAAGAGAAAACAACATCATTATCCCTACCATAAAGCAGATGCAAGACCCTACTCTTGTACCAGAAAAAATCAAGGATAAATTAGGCAACACGGGACTGTGGGACGTTGACCCTGTAAATCTTTTTAGAATCACATGGAAAAACGAAGCTAAAGAAACCGGTGGACTGTTCCAAGATGTACCAAACTACATTGAACTACCAAGCGAACTCACAGGCGTTAAAGCAAGAATCTTCGCTATGGTCGGCAAGTGGTTTCCGACAGGCTGTCACAAGGTTGGCGCTTCTTTCGGCTGTTTAGCTCCTCGTTTGGTTACAGGTCAGTTCGACGCAACAGTTCACAAGGCAGTATGGCCTTCTACCGGTAACTACTGTCGAGGTGGTGCGTTCAATTCCCATCTTCTCGCGTGCGACTCTATCGCAATTTTACCTGCTGAAATGAGCAAAGAACGTTTCGATTGGCTCAAAACTGTAGCAGGTGAAATCATCGCTACTCCGGGTTGCGAATCAAACGTCAAAGAAATTTTCGACAAAACATGGGAACTCAAACAGCGTGATGACGTAGTAATATTCAACCAGTTCGAAGAAATGGGCAACCCATTGTGGCACTACAATGTTACAGGTCACGCTTTAGCTACTGTTTTTGAAGCTATCAAGAAAGACGGGGACAGGTTTGCAGGTGCTTGCTTCACTTCAGGTTCTGCGGGAACCATGAGCAGTGGCGACTACTTAAAAGACCACTACCCAACGTTAAAACTCGGTGTTGGCGAAGCTTTACAGTGTCCTACAATTTTAAACAACGGTTTCGGCGGTCACAGAATCGAGGGCATCGGCGACAAGCATATTCCGTTTATTCACAACGTCAAGAACACTGATATGGCTATAGCTATTGACGACGAAGACAGCCAGCGTCTGCTTCGACTTTTCAATACAGAAGATGGAAAAGATTATCTCACAAACGATTTAGGACTACAAAAAGATTTCGTAGAAAAACTCTCTTGGCTTGGAATTTCAGGTATCGCTAACATACTGTGTTGTATCAAAATGGCTAAGTACTACGAATTCACCGAGAACGATGTAATAGCAACTGTTCTCACCGACAGCGCTGATATGTATCGTTCAAGAATTGAAGAACTAAACGATATGCACGGCGAGTATAATCTCAAAGAGGCTGAAATAGACCACAAGCTCCATATGTTAGGTTTAAAAACCGACAACCTCATCGAGCTTACCTATGCTGACAGAAAACGCGTTCACAATCTCAAATACTACACTTG
This sequence comes from Ruminococcus sp., assembly GCA_017464765.1. GTDB lineage: Bacteria > Bacillota > Clostridia > Oscillospirales > Acutalibacteraceae > Ruminococcoides. Next base: position 10,794 of record JAFTYK010000024.1, on the reverse strand, counting down.
GGTTGAACAGCAGGGCAGAACTGTTGAAGAACTAAACGCTTTGTGGTATGACACTAAAGGCACCTGGGATAAGGTTCACAAACAGTGTGAAGAACTTGACGAGCTTATCAATCAGTTCAACGAAGAAGTAGGTATTCTGAAAACTCTTTAAGGGAGTAATTCTATGAAAAACGTGAAACACTTAAAATGCGTCAGGTGCGGTAGCACCTATAAGGCAACTGCAGACGCAACTACCTGCGAGTGCGGTGGAATACTTGACGTAGTTTATGATTATGATTATATTAAAACAATCTTTAACAAAGATGTTCTCAAAAGTCGTGATGACCAGACCATGTGGAGATACAGAGAGCTTCTTCCTATCGAAGAAGACACAGCCCCACAGGGTTTAAGAGTTGGAAACTCTCCGCTTTACAACGCTGATAAGGTAGCTCGGATTTTAGGCATAAAAAAACTGTACATCAAAGACGACGGTGTAAACCCTACATCATCTCTCAAAGACAGAGCTTCCGCTATGGCGGTTACAAAAGCGATTGAAGCAGGCTACTCAACTATTGCGTGTTCTTCCACAGGAAACGCGGCATCATCTTTAGCAGGCAACGCAGCTGCCGCTAATCTCAAAACGTATATCTTCGTACCCGAGCGTGCGCCTAAAGGCAAAATCGCCCAGCTTATGATGTTTGGTGCTAACCTGACCGCTGTTAAAGGAAGTTACGAAGAAACGTTTGAACTCTCAAAAAAAGCTATCGAAAAGTATGGTTGGTACAACCGTAATGCCGCTATAAATCCGTATTTAAGCGAAGGAAAAAAGACTGTTTCGCTCGAAATCATCGAACAGCTGGAGTTTAACGCTCCTGAATATATTGCGGTGTCAGTCGGTGATGGCTGTACAATCGCAGGTGTGTACAAAGGTCTTTACGATATGTACAACGTCGGTCTTATAAAAAAAATTCCGCGTCTTATTTCAGTTCAGGCGAGCGGTTGCTGTCCTATCAATGTTGCAGCGAAAAATAAAACGAACGACTGGACTCCACAGGAAGAAAACACTTACGCTGACTCTATCGCTGTCGGCGTTCCTCGAAACGCCCATAAAGCCATCAACGCAATTTTAGATTCAAACGGCATTACTGTTAACGTCACTGACGACGAAATAAGAGAAGCTCAGCGTTTCCTAGCAAAAGAATGTGGCGTGTTCGGCGAACCTGCAGGTGTTACCGCTACGGCAGGACTTAAAAAGCTATGTGAAAACGGCATAATAGAAAAAGACGCCACCGTCGTTTCTATTGTCACTGGAAACGGACTAAAGGATATCGAAAGTGCGATTAACAATTGTCCATCACCTGTATATTCAAGAAACGACCTTGATGAATTCGAAAACGAGTTTCAAAAGCGAGGCATCAAAATAGAATAATTCACCCCTAAGCATAAAAAAGCACCGATTTCTCGGTGCTTTTCTTTTATATCAAAGTATTCTTATTTCTACTCACATACTTACCCTTGTTTTCTAAAACAAGCTCGCCGTTTTTCACGACTTCTTTACCTCTAAGATAAACGCTTTCAACTTTACCTTTCGTGCGAACGCCCTCGTACGGGGTATAGTCAGCCCTGCTGTGGTGAGTATTTTTAGTGATAAACGAATCAGCTTTCGGGTCAAAGACAACGATATCAGCATCACTGCCAACTCTGATAACTCCTTTTTTCGGATACATTCCATAGAGTTTAGCAGGATTTTCGCACAAAAGCCTGCACATCTGTTCAAGAGAGATTCGCTTTTTGCACACACCGTAAGTATACATAAGCACAGGTCTTGTCTCGACACTTGGGAGTCCGTTAGGCATTTTTGAAAAATCATCTAAGCCGACGCTTTTTTGATCAAGTGTAAAAGAACAATGGTCAGTAGCCACAGTGTTCACTTCTCCTGATTTCAGAGCTTTCCACAGAGCTTTGCAGTCATCTTTTTTCCTAAGCGGAGGTGAGCAAACGTATTTTGCACCCTCTAAGCCTTTCAGTTCATAACGAGACTCATCAAGCAGTAAATACTGAGGGCAGGTTTCAACGTAAACCTTACTTCCTGATTCTCTGAATTTACGCACAACATCTAAGCCCTCTTTTGAACTAAGATGAACGATGACAACGGGAACATCAACTGCTTTCGCGATTGATAGCAAGCGACAAACCGCCTCCGCCTCACATAAATCAGGTCGAACCTTCGGGTGAGTTAAAACGCTGAGTGTTCCATTTTCTTTCTTATCTTTAGTCAGTGATTTTATGATGCCGTCGTTTTCACAGTGTACACCGACTATTCCGCCTAAAGCCTTCAGCGAAGAAAGAAGTGAGAACAACTCTTCATCATTCAGTTTCATAGCGTCGTACGTCATATACGCTTTAAACGAGCTTACTCCCTGCTCAAACATAGCTTTTAGCTCTTCTTTAGAGTTTTCGTTGAAATCAGAAATCGCCATGTGAAAAGCGTAGTCACAACTACTATGCGAAAAAGCCTTTATGTGCCAGTTATTCAGTGCTTGCGACAAAGTCTCTCCTCTGTTTTGGGTAGCAAAGTCAATCACGGTTGTTGTACCTCCACAAACAGCCGCTTTAGTACCGGACGAAAAGTCATCAGCAGTAACGGTATCACTCACTTCCAAGTCGAAATGAGTGTGGCTATCTATAAAGCCAGGAAAAATCAACTTTCCGGACACATCAACAACTTTTGCGTCTTTAGTGTTTAAAAACTTCCCGACTTTAAGTATCTTAGAGCCACTAATCAGAACATCGAGCTTTTTAGCGTTCACACCCGATACAACGGTACCGCCTCTCAAAAGTATATTCATTTATTCATCTCCGAATCAGTATAGATATTTATAATCGTTAATGACAGTCAAAACAAGGCTTTCGATGTCTTTTCCCAGCACTGAAAGCTCGTCTAACGAATAGTCTTTAACATCGCCTAAACGAACTCTGACTTTATCATCAGAAAGTACAACAAATCCCATATTCTCGCTGTCGTTAAAATCAAGCTCGCTGTTAAATAATGTGAACTTATCCTTGTACGGCGAACTATCATACGGGCAAAAGCTCATACAGTTGCCACACTCGTTACACATTCTGTCAACGTGAAGAATCTCCCTACGTGTATCAGGTAATGTAACAACAACATTAGCACGGTTAGGACAAACATCAACACAGTTTTCGCACACTGTAGAACAGTTAAGACATCTATCAGCCTCAAAAACTTTGTTACAGGAATCACACAGAATACCTTTCTTTTCTATTGCTTTGTTTGGTGTGGTATATGCTTCAATCGGAATATCAACAGAGTTCTTTTTACCAACTACAACATCAGCAAAGCGCTGAGCGTCAGCGATACACTCAACAACAGTACACGGACCTCTCAGGCAGTCACCTGCAGTGTAAACACCATCGATGTTGGTTTCAAAAGGCACTTTTGAGTTTTCTACTGTGATTCCATTTTCATCGAAAATAGTTGTATCGAGTTTCTGACCGATAGCTGAAATAACAGTATCAGCGAAAACAAGCTCGATATCATCAGTAGCTTTTACTGAACGTCTGCCGTTTTCATAGGCAGAAAGTTCCATCTTTTTGCAGTATAGTACTCCGTCTTTGTGGGTCATTGGAGATACTAGTTCAACAAAATCTATGCCATCATTTAAAGCTTCTTCAAGCTCCTGCTCATCAGCAGGCATATAGCGTTTTGTTCTTCGATAAACAATCGATACCTGTTCTACGCCCTCTACCCTTTTAGCAGCACGGGCGGCGTCCATAGCGGTGTTACCGCCACCAACCACAGCGACACATTTTCCTAAGTTTAGTTTCTCGCCCTTACGCAGTTTACTGAGAAAATCTATAACTTCAATTTCATTTTCACCTAAATTCAAACTGCTGGATTTATACGCACCGACGGCAAAAAGAACATGAGTATAGCCACTCTCTTTAAGCTCTTTGACACTTGGTGCGAGTGTGTTAGTGCGGATATCGACTCCCATAGCTTTAATAAGCTCAACGTCATTTTCAATAGCTTTCTGCGGAATTCGAAACTCAGGAATTACGTTTCGAACTATACCACCTAAGTGTTCATCTTTTTCAAAAACAGTAACTTCAATCCCCTTTTTGGCTACAAAGAACGCTGCTGAAAGTCCCGCGACTCCACCACCGATAACTGCGACCTTTTTATCGCTGATTTTTTTGGTAGGAGAAAGCTCGTTCATCAGAGCATCATAGCCATTAACTGCAGCTTTAAGTTTGGTTTCTCGGATTTCCACAGAAGATTCATAGAAGTTACGTGTGCATTTACCCATACAAGGATGAGCGCAGATTGTACCCGTAATAAACGGAAGCGGGTTTTTTTCAGTTATAACTGAAAGCGCTTCTTTATACATTCCCTGTTTAACCAAGCTCAGGTACTCAGGGATATCCTGATTGATAGGACAACCTTTGGTACACGGAGCAAAGTAACAATCAATAAGCGGAACTTTCTCTTCAATTTTGCGTTTAGGCAGAGGCTTAATAGGTTTGATGTGATGCTTATCAGTCAAGGCGTCTTTGCTTAACTTTTCGATTTTTTCACTGTTGGTTGAAACAAAATCGCTATATGAAAGAGCAGATAGTTTTTGAGCCATCTGAGCAAGCCTCATATAACCACCCGGTTTCAAGATAGTAGTAGCGACCGTAATCGGCCAGATGCCACAGTCAAAAATCTTATCAATATTAAAGTAATCCGCACCGCCCGAAAAGCTCATTCTAAGCTTTCCACCGAATTCTTTTGACAGGCGGTTTGCCATTTCAATAGTGAGTGGGAAAAGTGACTTTCCGCTCATATACATTTCTTCGCTTGGAAGTTCACCTGCCTTAACATCGACAGGGAAAGTATTAGAAAGTTTCACCCCGAAAGTCAAGTCTTTTTCATCAGCTAATTTCAAAAGACGGTTAAACATTGTAACAGCATCACCGTACTGTAAATCCTCATTGAAATGGTGGTCATCAAAGGCTATATAGTCATAACCCATAGAGTCTAAAATCTCTCTTGCACTCTTATATCCAAGCAGAGTCGGGTTGCATTTAACGAACGTGTTGAGCTTCTTCTCAGTAAGCAAATATGTAGCAATTCTCTCAATCTCATCAGGCGGACAACCATGAAGTGTAGAAAGAGTAACGCTTTCACATACATTCGGTGAAATGGTTTTTACATACTCTCCATACTCAGGAAAATATTTTGTCAAAGCGTCTTTACACTCTTCGAAAATAGTCGTAGCTGAACAATCTTTAAGCCCCTCGATAAAGCTGTCAATTTTTTGAGATTTTATTCCTTCTAAATCGTAGCCGACACTCATATTGAAAACAAAACCGTTTTCATCGCCTAAGCCATACGCTTTAGAAATGACTTTTAAAATACACCACGCTTTTACATATTCATCGAAAGCCTGTTGTACGGTTAGCTCGGTAGACCACTCGCAGTTATATCCCTCATCGTCTGCTTTAATACACGGGCGGTTGATACATTTAGCCAAATCCTCGCCATCTAAGGTCTGGACAGTTTTAAGCTCAAAAAATCTCGAACCTGCAAAGTAAGACGCTACGATATTCTGTGCAAGCTGAGTGTTAGGACCCGCAGCTACACCTAAAGGTGTTTCTATTTTTTCGCTGAATATAGAAAGGGTTTTACCGCTACTGTGCTTATACGCTTTCTTCACACCGAAAATTGTGCCGTACTTTTTATATTCCTGCACTATATTTTCGAGCAATTTCTCTATGCTGACAGGCGTCATTCTTTCGCTCATATCGTCACCTCACAACTAATTATCCATTGATTTTATGCCACAAATCTTTCGCTGATTCTAAAATCTCTGCATTAAGTTTTTCTTCGTCTATATCTACAAATTCTCTGTCTTTATAAAGCAGTCTGCCATTCGAGAAAACTGTTTCACATTGTCTGCCTTTCATACCGAAAATCATGTGGCCGTCGATGTTAGTATCATCAAACGGAGTGAAAGGCTTGTAGTCCATAACAATAACATCAGCACTTGCTCCGACTTTTAATACACCAAGTTCACTATTAAAATACCTTGAGCAAATAGACGAGTTGTTTTTAAATAACATTTTGGTAACTTCTCCCCACGCTACATTAGCTTTTCCTGCATTGTGGCGCTGGATAGTTAAGGCAGAACTCATACTCTCAAGCATATCGTGAGTATAAGCGTCAGTTCCCAAACCGACCAGAATACCTTTCTCAAACATTTTAAGTACAGGAGAACAACCAACCGCATTACCCATATTGGACTGCGGATTAGTGACAACCATTGTGTTATGTTCTTTAACAATGTCCATCTCAGCTTCTGTCACGTGGATACAATGACCGAGAATTGTTTTCTCGCCTAAGATACCCCATTTTAGAAGTCGTTCAACTGGAAGCATACCGTAGTTTTCTTTAGAGTCAACCACATCATTTAAGCCTTCACAAATGTGGATATGAAAGCCCGTCATATTATCGTTAGCTTTCACGCAATTTTCAAAAGTCTTGTCCGATATGGTAAACAGCGCGTGCATACCGAACATCGCTTTAATCATATCGTCGTCTTTATCTTTACAGTATTTTATAAACTCTGCGTTCTCTTTAATAGCCTGAAGACATTTCTCTTCGCCGTCACGGTCTGAAACCTCATAGCAAAGGCACGACCGAACTCCCATCTCTTTCGCAACATCAGCTATCTCAAAAAGCGAATTCTCAATTTCACAGAAACTTGCGTGGTGGTCAAACACAGTAGTAACACCGTTTCTTATACAATCAAGATATGTCGCATAGGCACTAGCCCTTGTCGCTTTCAAATCAAGCTTTCTATCAATATTCCACCACATACCGTCGAGTATTTCGTAGAAATTATTCGGGTTATACCCGTTGATTGAAAGACCTCGCGCAAGAGCGGAATAGATGTGAGTATGCGCATTAATAAACGCAGGCATAATAACAGCGCCTTTAGCGTCAACTATTGTAGCTTGCGGATATTTTTTCTTCAATACGTCAGTTTCCCCAATATCTGAAATTTTAGTTTCATCAATCAGGACACCACCGTTTTTTATGTAAGGGTTATTAACATCTCGGGTGATAACTTTACCATTACAAAGCAGATACATTACTATCCCTCCTGCCCATATTTATACATTTATATTTTATCATTACAGTATGTCATTTGCAATAGTTTTACCGTGCTTATCACACTCAAGTTTATAAATATTGATAGGCATAAAAACTTGAAAGAAGAAGAAAAAAGGAGTATTATGTTATATGTATAAATACAACCTGTTCAGAAGGTGAAAAAATGTATCCCATATTAAGTGCAGAAAAACTCACTGATAATATATTTTCTTTCAAAGTGAAAGCCGAACGTGTAGCTTCGTCTTGTCTTCCGGGTCAGTTTGTAATCGTTCGTTCTCATAGTGATGCCGAGAGAATTCCGCTTACTATCTGTGACTATAGTAGAGAAGACGGCACAATTACGCTTGTGTTCCAGATTATCGGAGCAGGTACACTTAGACTTGCAAAGCTTACAACAGGCGATAGTATGCACGACGTTGTCGGCCCTCTCGGTTGCGCATCTGATTTATGCAGTCTTCCAATAGATGAGCTTAAAGCTAAAAATATTGTTTTTGTAGCAGGCGGTGTCGGTACTGCTCCTGTTTTCCCACAAGTTAAGTGGCTAAAAGAAAATAGTATTGACTGCGACGTTATCATAGGTGCAAAGACTAAAGACCTCATCATCTTAGAAGAAGATATGAAATGTTATGCAAAAAATGTCTATATCACCACAGATGACGGCTCAAAGGGAAGAAAAGGACTTGTCACTAAAACCCTAGAGGACCTTGTAAACAATGAGGGTAAAAAATACGACCACTGTGTAGCTATTGGTCCAATGATTATGATGAAATTTGCTTGCCTTACTACTAAGGCGCTATCCATTCCGACTGTTGTCAGCCTTAATCCTATTATGGTTGATGGCACGGGAATGTGTGGTGCTTGCAGAGTAAGTGTCGGCGGTAAAATAAAATTTGCTTGTGTTGACGGCCCTGAATTTGACGGCCATTTAGTTGATTTTGACGAAGCTATGAAGCGTCAGAATATTTACAAAACCGAAGAAGGCAGAGCCTACTTAAAAGAAAAAGAGGGCGACACTCACCACGGCGGATGTGGTTTTTGCGGAGGTGAAGAGTAATGGATATGCTAAAAAAAGTTCCTATCGCTGAGCAAGACCCGATTGTTCGAGCTAAAAACTTTGACGAAGTTTGCCTTGGATATACTAAAGAAGAGGCGATGCTCGAAGCTTCTCGTTGTTTAGAGTGTAAAAATCCATTGTGTGTTATGGGCTGTCCTGTTTCTGTCCCTATTCCTGAATTTATCCACAAGGTAAAAGAGGGAGATTTTGACGGAGCATTCAAAACAATCTGTGAATGCAACACACTACCTGCTATTTGCGGCAGGGTTTGTCCTCAGGAATCCCAGTGTGAGAAAAAGTGTATTCGCGGTATCAAAGGTGAAGCAGTTTCAATCGGAAAGCTAGAGCGTTTCGTTGCTGACAACGCAAGAGAAAAGTGTATGCGACCACCTCACTCTCACGAGAAAAATGGAATGAAAGTCGCAGTCGTAGGTTCAGGTCCTGCAGGTCTTGCCTGTGCGGGTGATTTAGTCAAATACGGCTACGATGTCACTATATTCGAAGCACTTCACGAAGCAGGCGGGGTGCTTGTCTATGGCATACCGGAATTCAGACTTCCTAAAGAAGATGTAGTTAAAAAGGAAATAGATTTCATCAAGCACATGGGCGTAAAAATAGAACTCAACACCGTTATCGGCAAATCTCTTACTGTTGACGATTTACTCGACAAAGAGGGTTTTGACGCTGTATTCATCGGTTCAGGCGCAGGACTTCCGAAATTTATGGGTATCAAGGGAGAAAATGCTAACGGAGTTTTCTCAGCTAATGAGTATCTCACCCGTTCTAATTTAATGAAAGCTTTTGATGAAAATTCCAACACCCCGATTATGAGAGGCAACAAAGTTGCTGTAGTAGGTGGCGGTAATGTTGCTATGGACGCAGCGCGTACAGCTTTACGTTTAGGTTCGGAAGTTCACATTATATACAGACGTTCGTTAGCTGAGCTTCCAGCTCGTGCGGAAGAAGTTCACCACGCTAAAGAAGAGGGCGTTATTTTTGATATCCTCACTAACCCAACTGAAATATTGACTGATGAAAACGGCTGTGTCTGTGGTATCAAGTGCATAAAAATGGAACTTACCGAACCTGATGCTTCGGGCAGAAGAAAGCCTGTTCCTATTGATGGTTCAGAGTTCACTATGGACGTGGATATGGTTATTATGTCGCTCGGCACCTCCCCTAACCCACTAATTCACTCAACAACTGAGGGTTTGGAGATAACAAATCGCGGTTGTATCGTCGCTGATGAAATCAACGGTGCGACTACGCGAGAGGGAGTTTTCGCTGGAGGAGATGCCGTAACCGGTGCTGCAACCGTAATTCTTGCGATGAGTGCTGGACGTTCGGCTGCTGTCGGTATTCACGACTACTTATCTGCTAAAAAACGCAACTTTAAAGCCTAAATATTGCAAATATGCCACATAAATCGTCGATATATGTGCATATTTCTATAAGAAATTGAAAAAATGTAGAAAAATCTTGCATTTCTATGCCATTAGTTCTATAATTGTAAAGGTGCAAGATTTTTGTTTTTTATCTTAAGCCTTTGATATGAATTTTCCACTTATTTTGGTAATATTATATCAAGGCGCACTTTTAATTTGTTAATTATATTTTTAGGAGGATATTCACTATGTCTTATGTTGATGAAGTATTAGCAAAAGTAAAGGCTAAAAATGCAAATGAGCCTGAATTCTTACAGACAGTAGAAGAAGTACTCAATTCTTTAAGACCTGTTATCGAGGCTAACGAGGAAATGTACAAGAAGCAGGCACTGCTCGAGAGAATGTGTGAGCCTGAAAGACAGGTTAAGTTCAGAGTTCCTTGGGTTGATGACAATGGTCAGGTACAGGTAAACACAGGTTACCGTGTACAGTTCAACTCTGCTATCGGTCCTTACAAGGGCGGTCTCAGATTTGCTCCAAACGTATACATCGGTATCATTAAGTTCTTAGGTTTCGAGCAGATTTTCAAAAACTCACTTACAGGTCTTCCAATCGGTGGCGGTAAGGGTGGTTCTGACTTCGATCCAAACGGCAAGTCAGACGCTGAAATCATGAGATTCTGCCAGTCATTCATGACTGAGCTTTACAGACATATCGGTCCTGAGACTGACGTTCCTGCTGGTGATATGGGCGTTGGTGCTAGAGAAATCGGTTATATGTTCGGCCAGTACAAGAGAATCACAGACCGTTTCGACGGTGGAGTATTAACAGGTAAGGGTCTTACATACGGCGGTGCTTTAGGTAGAGCTGAAGCTACAGGTTACGGTATCGTTTGGTACGCTGAAGAAATGCTCAAGTACAACGGCGATTCACTCGAGGGCAAGAAAGTTGCTATTTCAGGTTTCGGTAACGTTGCTTGGGGTACAGCTAAGAAGCTCACAGACTTAGGCGCTAAATGTGTTACTATCTCAGGTCCTGACGGTTACATCATTGACGAGGACGGCGTAAACACAGAAGAGAAATGGCAGTGCATGTTAGACCTCAGAAATTCAGGTAAGAACATCGTTGCTCCATACGCAGAGAGATTCCCTAACGCTAAGTTCGTAGCTGGTAAGAAGCCTTGGGAGTAT
>JAFTYK010000023.1 GCA_017464765.1 Ruminococcus sp. | reverse complement strand
TTAGATATCGAATGCTCTAATGATGAACTTTTTGAGTTTAGCTTTTATCCGGATTTAGTAAATCGAACAGCTACAGTAATATCATACATAGGAACAGACAAGGACATTGTCATCCCTGAGAAAATCGGCGGTATGGATGTCATTGGTTTCTATGAAAGATTCTATACAGAAGGAATGGCTCCGGCGGAAGTTAACTCAATTACAGTTCCGGGTGTAATCAAAGTGATTCCAGACCATTGCTTTGACCAATATTCAGGTCTTACAAAAGTGACACTTAACGACGGTGTCGAAGAAATTGGCAATAATGCATTCTGTAACTGTGATAAGTTAACTGAAATTAGACTTCCAGTCAGCATCAAGACTATTGGTGACCATGCTTTAGGTTATAGTGAAACAGACTCAGGCATTGTTCCAATCGACGGCTTCACAATCTACGGATATTCAGGTACAGCTGCCGAAACTTATGCAAACGCAAATGGTTTTAACTTCGTTGACTTAAGCGTCCCAGCTCAGGCAGATTAAGCGAGCGCTTGGCTCATACACACAGAATGATTTGATAAAGAAAAATAGTGTTCATAACTTGAATCCATTATGAACACTCTTGCTGTCATTTGTGGCAGTCCCTTAATTAAGCAACACTTTTTCTTCGTTTTTACATTAAAAATATTGAATTTTAGGGTTAAGTGACAGAAAAGTCACTTTAAAGTCATTTGTATGTCACTCCTAAGATATAAAATACACTTGTAACAACGAAAGAGAGGGTTCAACAATGATTAACGTATTAGTAATTTTCTTAGCATTAGCAATTTGCTTCATCTTGGTAATTGGCAGTTTTGTAGTAGGCGTAAATGCTTGCGCTGTGGATAAGGGTGATAACACTGAAATCACACCAGAGGAAGCAGAAAAACTTGAAGATGCATTGTACTCGGTTGCCATGTCTTGCAAGACAGAATTCCAGGTAATATATTAAAAGACAGACTCAAAAACAGCGCAACACCAAAGCCTATAATAAGTGACAGCTTTGAACAATATAACGAACTTGCTTTTATGAAAAAGTATGCGGTAATACAGTTGTTTTGTTAGAAGATGTTTTGGGTAGTGATATACCGCTTCCTATTGTAAACCTGAAAATATAATGATATAATAAATTATACTTATAAGTTAGGCGGGAAGTGAAGTTATGACAAAGATACTTTTGGTTGAGGATGACAAGAATATTGTTTTAAACCTTACTGAATTTTTAAATAACGAAGGGTATATTGTTAACAATGTATCGGGTCAGACAGCGGCTATGGATTTTCTTGCTGAGGAAAGTGTGGATCTGGTGCTTCTGGATGTTTCACTTGCCGAGGGCAACGGTTTTGCAACCTGCAAGGCGATTAAAGCAGAGTTCGATATTCCTGTGATTTTTCTTACAGCGTCGGGTGATGAATTCAGCACCGTAACGGGTTTTGACCTTGGTGCCGATGATTATATTCCAAAGCCTTTCCGTCCCCGTGAGCTTATATCAAGAATTAAAAATGTTTTAAGACGTAGTGGCAACACAGGCAAAGTTGTAAAGCTTGGCAATGTGGTTGTTGATACCGAAAAGGGCATTGCACTTAAGAATAACAGAGAACTGTATTTATCTGCATTGGAATACCGCCTTTTGTTGTTTTTTATTAATAACCGGGGGATTCTGCTGACTCGTAATCAGATTCTTGACGCAATATGGGATGTTGCAGGTGATTATGTAAACGACAATACCCTGACGGTTTACATCAAGCGTCTTCGTGAGAAAATTGAGGATGACCCCGCTAACCCTAAAATTATTCTTACTGTACGCGGTTCGGGCTATAAGGTGGAAGAATAATGAAACTTTTAAAAAACAAAGAAGTTATTAAAACGCTGATTTTACAGCTTATAATCGGTACAGTCGCCTCAATTGTCGGGTTCTTATTTAATTATGTGGCAGGTATTTTGGCGGTTTCTCTGTCGTTTGTGCTTATTATTGTATACTACATAACCACTTACAACACGTATAAACAAATAGCAAGTCTTAGCGAGGATATCAACAAGGTTCTTCACGGCGACAATACCATTTCTTTTGATGATTATACAGAGGGCGAGCTGAGTATTCTTCACAGCGAAATCCACAAAATGACCATCAGACTCCGTGAACAACAGCAGAAACTGATTGACGATAAGGTTTACCTTGCGGATTCTATTGCCGATATTTCCCATCAAATCCGCACACCGCTTACTTCTATTAATCTGTTGGTGCAGTTGCTTTCAGAACCTGACCTTAGTGATGATAAAAAGCGTCAGCATATCCTTGAGCTTAGGCGTATGCTATCCCGCATTGATTCGCTGATTACCGCTTTGCTTAAGATTTCAAAGCTTGATGCCAAAACGGTGCAGTTCCAGCCTCAGAACGTAAGACTTGAGGAGCTTATTAATAAATCCTGCGAACCTGTATTGATTCCTATAGAATTGAGAGGTCAGGAACTTAAGATATCGGCTGAGGGCGGATTTTACGGAGACTTATCGTGGACCTGCGAGGCTGTGGGTAATATAGTGAAAAACTGTATGGAACATACCCCTGAGGGCGGTAAAGTTGAGATTACTGCCGTGGAAAATCCAATTTACTCTGAAATTGTGATTAAAGACAACGGCACAGGAATTGATAAGGACGATTTGCCTCATATTTTTGAACGTTTTTACAAAGGTAAAGATTCCGGCGGTAACAGCTTTGGAGTAGGTCTTGCTTTGGCAAGAATGATTATTACAGGTCAAGGCGGTACCATTAAGGCGGAAAACAGAAAAGATAAGGGTGCTAAATTTACTATACGCTTTTATAAAGGAACCGTCTGAAAAGGCGGTTCTTTTTGAAAAATTTGAAAAGTGACGGATTAGTCACTTTAAAGTCACTCTAAAGTAATATTGACAAAGTAGAATAAGCCTGTAATCGATTGAAAGGAGTTTTCACAAATGGAAATTTTGAGAGTAGAAAATCTCACAAAGGTATATGGCGAAGATGAAAACGAAGTTCGTGCTCTTGACGGAGTTTCATTTTCAGTAAACAAAGGCGAATTTGTGGCAATTATTGGCCCCTCAGGTTCGGGTAAATCCACTTTGCTTCACATTCTTGGCGGTGTAGACAGACCTACAGACGGTAAGGTGTTTATGGATGGTAAGGACGTTTATGCTCAGAACGAGGAACAGCTTGCGATCTTCAGACGCCGTCAGGTTGGTCTTATTTATCAGTTTTACAATCTGATTCCTGTTCTTAATGTTACAGAGAACATTACTCTTCCTGTGCTTATGGACGGTCAGAAAGTGAATGAGAGCCGACTTGAGGAGCTTCTTACTATCCTTAAGCTTAAAGGCAGAGAAAACCACCTGCCTAATCAGCTTTCAGGCGGTCAGCAACAGAGGGTTTCAATTGGTCGTGCACTTTTGAACGCACCTGCGGTTGTGCTTGCCGACGAGCCTACAGGTAATCTCGACTCCAAAAACAGTCAGGAGATTGTGGAGCTTTTAAAGGTTTCAAACGAAAAGTACAATCAGACTCTTATTGTTATCACTCACGACGAAAACATTGCTTTGCAGGCAGACCGTATTATTGCTATTGAAGACGGAAAAATTGCCCGTGATGAGGTGATTCGAAGATGAATGTATTCAAAAAGGTGACTTTGCAGTCTTTGAAGAAAACCAGAACCCGCACCATTGTTACTATTATCGGGATTATGCTTTCTGCGGCATTGATTTGTGCGGTAACCACTTTTACCTCAAGTATGCATAAGTTCGCTCTGGATTCTGCAATTTATATGGAGGGCGACTGGCACGCTTCTGTGAGCAGTGTTACAACTGAGGAGTTTGAAAAAGTAAGCAATGATGAAAGGGTTTCTCAGTGTGCATATGCGAATAGCTTGGGCTACGCAAAAATTGAAAGCGAGAATAAATACAAGCCTTATATCAACGTTGTGGCAGGGGATAATGAGTATTTTGATACGGTTCCTGTCCATTTGGTTTCGGGTCGTTTGCCTAAGAACTCTAATGAAATTATTTTATCTGAGCAGTTTTATTCAGACGGCAACTCAGACTTTAAAGAGGGTGACACAGTTACTCTTGAAATAGGCGATAGAACCTCTAACGGACAAAAATTGGGTCAGCAAAATCCTATTTATGTCTACGACCCCGACACAAAAGAAGAAGTGCTTGTACAGGAAGAAGAGTTTGTGGCGAGAGAATCTCGTACATATACTGTTGTAGGTGTTTGCGAAAGCTTTGATTATTATGAGGGTTATTATGACTCGCCCGCCTATACAGCTTTTACTGTAGCAGATAAAAAACCGGTTCAGGATGCACGACTTGATGTATATTACAAAATGAACAATCCAAGACAGGTTTATTCTTTTGCAGAGGAAATGGGATTAGAGGCAACCTTTAACAGCGATGTTCTTATGTATTTAGGCGTGTCCCGTTATGATTCTTTTTTCTCTGTGCTTGTGAGCCTTGCCGCAATTGTAATTGTTCTTATTATGTTTGGCTCAGTTTCTCTTATTTATAACGCTTTCTCTATTTCGGTTTCTGAGAGAACCAAGCAGTTTGGTTTGCTTTCGTCAATCGGCGCTACCAAAAAGCAGCTGAGAAAGATGGTTCTTTTTGAAGCTCTTGCAGTAAGTGCCATTGGTATTCCCTTGGGTATACTTGTGGGTGTTGGAGGAATCGCAATAACACTTGTGTTTATCGGACACAAGTTCAACTCAATAATAGTTGGTGCGCCTACCGCAATGAGAATCTGCGTAACTTGGCAGGGTATTCTGATTGCCGTTATAATCGCTGTTGTTACTGTGCTTATTTCTGCGTGGATTCCTTCAATAAGAGCAACAAAGGTTTCTCCTGTTGAGGCAATCCGTCAGAATGTAGATGTTAAAGCAAAGCAAAATCAGATTAAAACATCAAAGCTTACCTATAAGCTTTTCGGTTTACCAGGTGTGCTGGCTGTTAAGCAGTTCAAGCGTAACAGGAAGAAGTATAGAGCAACCGTAATAAGTCTTTTTATGAGTATTGTGCTGTTTGTTTCTGCATCTGCCTTTACCCGGTATCTGGTGGATGCCGTAACAACAAGTATGGCTCCCCCTGAATATGATCTGGTTTACACGGCATATAACGACGAGCTGGACAGCAAAACACCTGATGAAATTTTAAAGCTTCTTAAGTCAGATAAATATGTAACAAAAGTTACTTATGCAAAAAGCATCGACACTTTCGGCGATGTTCCTACAAAATACATTTCCGACCGGATTTTACAGTCATATGGTGATGAAGCTAAAGATTTGGGCTATGCTAATATGGTATGTGCTGTGCATTTTGTAGATGACGAAGAGTTTAGGAAGATTCTTAGGGATAATAATTTAAACGAAGAGGATTTTTATAATCCCGAAGCTCCTGTAGCAATTGTTCAGGATGTCTGCACCATTTTTGATTCAGAACAGGAGAAATATGTTACTGTTGATATGATTAAGGGCGATGAGTGTGAAGTGCTTTGTTCAGAGTACACCCTTAAATCTGTAAAAACAATTGAAGATGCAGCTATGTTTATGAATACATCAGAGCCTGTGTTGAATTTTGTGTATCCAATAAGTATGATGGATAAGGTTTTACCTGAAGGTGAAAGAGAGAAAGACAGTGGTTACAATTTCTATCTTAAATCAGATAATCATAAAGCAAGCTTTGAGAGTATTCAGCAAACTTTAGTTCAGAATGGTTTGTCTACACAGACTTTTGACGATATTGTAGCAGACAGTGAGATGAACAGAAACCTTATTACCATTGTTCAGGTGTTTGCATACGGCTTTGTAATTATTATTTCCCTTATTTCCGTGGCAAATGTGTTCAACACAATTTCTACCAACATAAACCTCAGACGCCGTGAGTTTGCAATGCTTAAATCGGTAGGTATGACTCAGAAAGGCTTTAACAAGATGATGAACCTTGAGTGCCTGCTTTATGGTGCAAAGGCGTTGGCTTTAGGTTTGCCTGTTTCTTTCTTGGTTACTTATCTTATTTACCGTGCAATTACACAGGGGTATGGAGCAGAATTCTATCTGCCCATTAAAGCGATTATTATAGCTGTAATCAGCGTATTTTTGGTGGTATTTGTAACAATGATGTATGCAATGAGAAAAATAAAAAAAGATAATCCCATTGATGCACTGAAAAACGACAATTGATATACTAAATACACGGTGGATGAGGGGCTTTTCAACAAAAGCTGACTTTTATAAACAAAAAAGCCAGAGAACTAAAATGTTCTCTGGCTATTCTTTATGCTTACAGCCGTATCGTTACGACGAACCCTCAGCACGCGGTTTTGGAGTTAATCCGAGGTTTAGGTAACCTCGTGCCTCAAACCGCACCGTTGAGCCATTTCTACAATATCGCATATCGCAGTTTTACTGCTTTGATGCTAAGAAAATCTAAGACTGATGTGAACATAGAATTCGCACCAGTCTTTTTGTTTGCCGTATATTAACTTGAATCAGTGTCATTGTCAACACAAATTCAGCTATTTTTGGTGCTCATAATTTGACCCGCTTAAACAAAGAATAATGAAATTAACTAAATCAAATGTTCTAGCGAGTTTGAAGATTATTTGACAACATATGAAAAAAGTTTAGAACAATCTGCTGAATTCCGATAGATAAAATATGATAACACCCAATGATTTATTGAATTTCTATTTGGTGTATATTTTGCCTACTACTATGGTCAATCTTAACATATTATATTGACAAAAAAGCTTGTCGTTGGTAGAATTTGATATATATAATTTACAGAAAGTGAAATATATTGTCACTCTTTTACAAGGAGCACGAATATATGACTGAAAAAGAACTCAGGCGACTGCGACGCAGTGATTTGATGGAAATATTGTTGGAACTTAGCAAAGAGAATGAACAACTGCGAGAACAACTTAAAGAAGCCGAAAAAAAGATACAGGACCGTCAGATACTAATTGAAGAGTCGGGCTCTTTGGCAGAGGCAGTTTTGAAACTTAACCGCATTTTCGAGGATGCTCAGGCGGCTTGTGAACAGTATGAACACAATGTTCGTTTGCGCTGTGAGCAGCTTGAGAGCGAAACCGGACGAAAATGTGAAGAGATAATAAGTCAACTTGAGAAAAGTGCATTAACGAAGAAACACAAAAGAGCAAAAGCAAACGGAAGGGATACACTTTGATAAAACAAAAGAAAATACTTGAACGTCCCTCTGTTGAACTGCTGGAAGCGGAAATCCGGAGAACAAACTATAAGCGGCGTTTCCATACAGTACTTAAAAGCACTATATATGCACTGATTACCGTTGCGGCGGTGGCTGTTTTGGTGGCAACCTTATGGTTGCCTGTTATGCAGACCTACGGAAATTCTATGACACCGACACTGAGCGATGGAGAGATTATTTTCTCTGTAAAGACAAAGAAATTAGAACAAGGCGACGTTATCGCTTTTTACTATAATAATAAGGTATTAGTCAAACGTGTGATTGCAGGTTCAGGGGATGTCGTGAATATTGACTCAGACGGAACGGTCTATGTCAATGAGCAATTATTAAATGAGCCTTATCTGTCAGAAAAATCTATGGGAGAGGTGGATATCGAACTGCCATATCAAGTACCTGACGGCAGGTACTTCGTTATGGGCGACAACCGAGTCACTTCGGCTGACTCCAGACATACGTCGGTGGGATGTGTGTCTGATGAACAGGTAATCGGAAAGATTATTTTCCGAGTCTGGCCGTTAAAACAAATCGGACCTATCAACTAACCTTAATAATACATAATTTTTACGGGAAGGAGGTAACCCGAATGTGGCTCAAAGAAAACGGTATGATCCGAAAATTTCAAAAAGAAAATAAAAACCGAAGCATCTTAAAAATATTCGTTCGGGTTATGGCGTGTCTGGTTGTATTCTGCACAACCTACGCACTTATCCTCCCTGTTATTACGCTTGAGCAGGAATACACCTGCGGTATGGAAGAACATATACATACTGACAGCTGCTATGCAGAGAATGGTATGCTTCAGGAAAACTCACCTAAGCTCATCTGCGGACAGATAGAACATCAGCATAATGAAGACTGTTATCCGTATAAGATAAACGCAAAAAATACATCTCTGGCATCTGTTGGAGCAGGTGCTTCTGCAACTTTGACTCTCGATTTTACCAGTTGGGGTCCTTGGAATCCGATTGAGTTTCCTCAGGGCAACACTTATTCCTGTGAGGTCGGCTCAGAAGTCACCATCACCTTGGACGACTACTTAAACCGAGGAGTTTCTTACAACGAACCCGATATCACTGTGTCGGGATGCACAGTAGTTTCTGTTAGCTGTACTTGTGACCAGGGACATACTTCTCACAGTGGTTGGAGCAATTGCGGTATGCGACATGAAATCGTATTACGCATTACGCAAAATACTGCACGCATTGAATGCCGTGTGGGTGGTTACGATTGGCCAAAGGAAGGCAACAGCGTAGTTATCTCAGGTTCTGATACTCCTGAACCTACTACACCTTCCGAAACCGTTGCACCTACTAAACCGACTAATCCACCGGAAACTCAGCCACCAACAGAACCAGAGGTGGTCCGTCCCGGTTATCCAACTGCTGTAAAGACAGGCAAATCGACGGTTGATACCCTGTACTTCTACAACTTTTCTGCCAGCGACAGTGGCATCTTACCTCTGGCTGGTTGCGAATTTCTGATTACAGGCACCACAGACGACAATAAGCCGTACTCAGCAACTATCTACAGCGGTGATACTCTGGAGATTCAGTTACCTGATGACATACCGACAGGTAACTATACTATCACAGAAGTGTCTACACCTGAGGGCTATATGCGTGACAGTAATCACACAAGGAGTTTCGGTGTTACCTATAACAATGTCGTGGGTGAGAAAACATTTTCAGACAGTAGGACTATTGGCAGTTTTTTAAATCATACATTAGAAGATCTTGATGCAGGCAAATATGCAGAGGTCGAGGATTACAACAATCGTACATATGAAATAGTGCTTAATGCCGAATCAAGCATTCGTCTATACCAAATGAACCCTATTGATGTGTTGTTCGTCGTAGACCAATCAAACTCTATGTTGTTCCCTTCGGGACTGAGAGAAACGGGAACATCCATAACTCTCTATCAAGACCCAACAGAAAGCTGGTGGTCGGGAAATCAGAATCTCAACCAAATGGACCAACTTGATAAAAGCAAGCTTTACTATATTATCGCTGACCCAAGCGGTACGTCCACAGTCTTTGCTGTATGGCATAACGGAGAACGCTGGATGTATCAGGATGCTTCCTACTACGCAAAAGCTTGGCACGACAATGCTGACGGTTATCGTCAGGAAGGCGAGATTGCGATTTTCCCTCAGTCAAATGTCAGTTTCAGCGACCAGCCTACTACAAACAGTCAAGGAGAGAAAGTTCGTGCCAACGGTGGTGACCTTGGAATGACTATCGCAGGTACCCTTGGAAACGATATCGGCTCAGGTGGCAGAAAAACCTATCAAGTTTATACCGCTGTCGATCAGTACAACCGTTTGCATTATCTGGAGGAATCTATTTCAAGAGCGATCTATCAGCTTTCTGATGCTAACGTAGAAAACACAGCAACTCTAATTAGATTTACCAAGACCGTGGATGAGGCTCACTGTATGGGTCCTATGAAGCTTACACCTGAGAATGCCGACACTCTGGTGGACGCAGTAAACTCTATTAACACAAGTGGTGGTACTCGTCAGGATCTCGCTTTAGAGCACGCTTATAATCATCTGACGGGTAACATAACCTACAAAGATGGTTCCACAAATGATAAATATACTAAAGATTCGAAATATACCTTCACTATTCTCATCACCGACGGTGCACCGGTACGAAGCGATAACAGTGCACCACCACTTGATACTATCTACTCACAGATACGAAGTTTCGGTGCTCAGGTCAGACGAGAATCTACTCTTGTCACAATCGGACTTGGTATGAATAACGTTGAAGGTGGTAAACAGGTATTGCAGGATATCGCATCACTTCCTCAGTATGCAAGTATGCTGGAAGATGCATCAGATTTGACTGAGGTTCTCCACGATTTACTGTTCTCAAGTCTGACGCCAAAAGAAACTCAGGATATCAGTGGCGATGTGGAGGACGTAATCAGCGATTCGTTCTATCCTATCGCTTGGGTTAATAAAGGAACTTACACAGGTCGTAGCGTGCTGTATTCCGATGGTGCTCGGGATTGGGTTATTCTAGAGCCCGGTGACTGGATTACCTTAAATGGTGAATTTGTCGGCACACGGCAAGGAAGTCGAGGGCATGGTCAGTTGATGCAGGATGCAAATGGTGATATGCGTATCAGATGGAGCGACCGAACACTTTCTGATAATGTCAGATGGACAGGTCGTTTCTACGTAAAAGCCAAAGAAGATTTCATCGGTGGTAACGCTATTGATACCAACAAGTACGCCGCAATTGATGTGGGTGGCACGGCTTTTGAACTTCCTGTACCTACCGTCAACGTCCGTTTGCTTAGTCTTAATCAGAATAACAGCGAGGTAACAGTTTATCTGGGAGATACAATAAACGAGCTCGGCGATAGCCCGATAGACAGCCTTAGATATTTTTACAATAACACTAAATTTACCAAAATACATACAGGTATTCCTGACCGAAACGGCGTTGATTTCGGACCTGTACAGAATGCGTTGGATCCTGACGCCGACGCTAATGACGGTCTTCAAAACGATACCTTCCTGCTGAAATACGCAATGGGCAAGGACCTGACTGACGAACAGTGGAAACATCTGATGGAGTCGCAGGATAACACCGTTGTAGTTGACTACACCTATGACGATAACAGTAGCCACGGTCCTGTAGGCTATTTCACATTCCGTCTTACTAAAAACGGCGAAACCGCTGACTTTGATTCTCACAAGGCTAGTGTAGCGGGGCAGCGTGTGGAAGACTATACACTTCACGTAACCTACACAGCTTACGAGTTAGGTGAAACTTCAGTGCTTGGAAGTGGAGTAAAACGACCTGATACAAATGTTCACAACGGCACTGCAGGTCCGGGCACAGAAGTAAGCGATGAAGTTTTAAGCAAACGTCTTGAAGACGGCTACGGCATCGTAGACAAGGACAATGTTCACATTGTTAACGTCATAAGTGGTAGTATCCGTGTTACAAAGGAAATAACGAAAGATCTGGTCTTGGATGAAGACCAAGTTTTCCAATTCACTCTCCACCGTAGCGAGGATGGAAATGAACACTCAGAGGATATTGCTTTGGAGGTTGTGGTAAAAGCCGGTCAGACTACAGGCACAGCACAGGTAGACAACCTCAAACGTGGCACATATACGCTAGTAGAACAACCAAGTGAAATCTACTCTGTTCGTGATATCACAATTGAAAGTGATACCAACTGCTACGCTACTAAACAGGTACCTACCGCAACATTCCATATGGGCTATGATCCTTTAAATCTTAATGTTATAGGGAAACCAGCGACTGCCCGATATACTGATTACACAGGTGTTCCTAATGGTGTTTTTGGTGCCGCAAAGGTTACCAATGAAAAAACCGTCTACTACGGCGAAATCCCTGTAATTAAACAATGGAGCGGTGCGAATGCGGAGGGTAATGATAAAACGGTATTCGTTGTTCTTTACCAAAACACTCAAGTCGGTGAACAGTTGGTGCTTGATACTGACGGAAATGCCCGACTACTCAGGCTTGATGTAAATAACGGATTTAAAGGGGCTTTCAAAGTACCGTTGCCTGAAAAGGACGCTTTGGCAAAAGACCTCGGCTACTTTGTAAAAGAGGTAAGCGGTATCGGTTCTACCGCCGATGACAGACAGTCTGCCATCTTGGAAAACGACGGCACAACTGTACTGTACTACCAGTCAGTCATTGGTGATGAAGAACTTATCACTCTTTCAAACAGGCAATATTTTGTTACTTACGATATAGATAAAAATACAGGTACCTTCACGGTTACAAACCACGCAGCTGTGAGCTTGCCTGCTACAGGCGGGTTAGGTACAAATATGTACACACTCAGCGGCTTGGGCGTTATCGCCATGGCTATGCTGATTTTTGGATACATTCATTTTTACAGACGTAAAAAGGGGGGCGAGATATAAACGTCGTTTCCTCGGCAAATATCATCTTACGTTGGGGTTGTATCCACACAATATATTTAAAAACGAAAGGAAGAACAAACTATGAAAAAAGCGATTGCTGTCATTTTATGTCTTGTGATGATGCTGGGTATGAGCACAACCGTATTTGCGGCTAATGATACCTACACTCTGACAATCAACAATCCAACAAAAGACCACACCTACGAGGCTTATCAGATTTTCTCAGGTACACTTGAGAATGTTAGCGGTACAGACACTCAGGTGCTGACCAATATCAAATGGGGTTCTGCTATTGTAGGCGAAGGCTATGACAATTCTGCTGCTCTGCTTAATGACATTCAGGCTGCTGCTACTGCTGCTGCTGACGATACACCTATGAAGAAACTTCTCGGTGTTAAAGATGCAGCTACTCTTGCAGAAGCTATGGCTGATAACATCACAACAGACTCCGAAACTCTTGATGCTCTTGCTGCTATTTTTGCTAAGCATATCGTAGCAGGTAAAAACACAGGTACTCAGGCTTATACAGAGAACGTTGTTACTGATGCTGACGGCAAAACTACTGACAAGAGCTACTATACAATTTCAGGTTTGACACCTGGTTATTATTTAGTGAAAGATCAGGACAACTCACTCGCAGGCGAGTACGATTCTTACACAAAGTTTATTCTCCGTGTTATCAAGGACGAGACTGTTTCTCCTAAGAGCAGTATCCCATCAGTTGACAAAACTATCAACGATACAATCGACGGTACTTTCGGCGAGCACGAAGACTTTGATATCAACGACATAGCTTACTACAAGTGGACAGGTAAGCTCCCATCTAACCTGAAGGATTATGAAACATATTACTACAAGTTCTATGATACTCTTCCAACAGGTATTGTGTTCGAACAATTTGAGCAGATCTATATCGAGGGTCATGACGGCAACGTAGTTCACAGCTTCTATGATAAGAGCGCAGGTGACACTATTCCTGCAGGTATCAACGCTACAGAGAACGGCAAGAATATAGTTCTCGAGTTCGAGAATTTATGGACACTTTATCCTAGCTTCCTACCTACTCACAAGATCATCGTTAAGTATTCCGCTCGTGTTACAAGAGACGCTTTAATCGCTGAGCCTATGACAAACAGCGTATATGTTGAGTTTAGCAACGATCCAAACGCTGAGGGTGATGGTTCAAAGGGTAAGACTCCTGAAGACGTAGCACATGCGTTCACATTCCAGATCAACGTAGACAAGTACGATGCTGACAATAAGGACAAGAAACTTGAAGGTGCAGAATTTGAGCTCTACTATGAGCGCACAGAGAGCGACGTTGTTGTTAAGTACTACGCACAGGTTGTAACAGAAGAGTTGATTGCTGAGGGTAAGATTATCAACGGCGTTGCTGTTGACGCGGACGACCTTGGTATTGTATATGGCTGGACTACAGACGAGAGTGCGGCAAGCGTACTTGATACTGACTCAAAGGGTGCTATCTCTGTTCGTGGTCTTGACGAAGGCATCTACTACCTCAAGGAGACAAAAGCTCCTGCAGGCTACAACCTGATGGAGACTCCTGTTAAGATTGAGATTATTCCTGTTTATACAGAATCAGGCGACGAAGTTAGCGTAACTGTTAACTACAAGGTTGACGATAAAGAGCAGGACAGCAACACTGTTGGCGTACGTAACTCATCAGGTTCTACACTCCCTGTTACAGGTGGTATAGGTACTGTTATTTTCTACGTACTGGGTACTGTTTTAGTTTTAGGCGCAGTAGTATTGCTTATAGTTAAGAAACGTATGAACTAAATTTTTTAGTTTTTATTTACCGATGCAGGGGAAGGCTTAGCCTTCCCCTGAGTACAACATTAAGGAGAGTCCCAATATGAAAAAAGGGTCTTTTTCAACCATAATTTTAATATTGGTTCTGGTTGTGGGATTGTCCTTGATGCTGTATCCCTCGATCAGTAATTACTGGAATGATTTACACCAGACAAAAGCAATTGCTGATTACAATTCTGTTGTAGCGGATATGTCAGACGAAGACTGCAGTCACTTGTTTGAAGATGCTGTAGAGTATAACAAGGCTCTGCGGAAGATAAGATTTCCGTTGATGTATTACGATGATGTCCCTGGATATGATAACCTGCTCAATGTTGGCTCAAACGGCATTATGGGTTATATCAGCATAGAAAAGATAGGTGTAGAACTGCCTATATATCACGGCATAGACGAAACAACGCTACAGGTTGCTGTAGGTCATATTGAAGGGTCCAGTCTGCCGACAGGTGGCAAAAGCACTCACTGTGTACTTTCGGCACACAGAGGACTTCCAAGTGCTCGTTTGTTCACGGATCTTGACAAATTGGAGATAGGTGATGTGTTCACGCTGACGATTCTTGATAGGGTTCTGACCTATCAGGTTGACCAGATTCTTGTTGTTGAGCCAAATGATATAGAACCGCTGTATGTTGTAGATGAGAAGGACTACTGCACGCTGGTGACTTGCACTCCTTACGGAGTTAATTCCCACCGTATGCTTATTCGCGGTACCAGAATAGAAAACGAAAAACAGCTTTTAAATATCCGTGTTACCGCAGATGCGTCTATTATTGACCCGATAGTAGTAGCTCCTTTTGTGGCAGCACCTATTCTGCTTATACTGTTCATACTGCTGATGATTCCAAAATCTCATAAAAACAGGAGGGCTGATTTATGCAAAAAAAGTTAATAGTTTTACTGCTCCTGCCATTGATTGTTTTTGGGGTTTGCACTCAGGTGTTTGCTGTGCAAGGCTTGGATCCTGACAAACAGTGTTCCATCACCTTTTTGCTTGAGTTTGACAGCACGCCTCTTGAGGGTGGTAAGCTTACCTTATATCGTGTAGGACAAATCAGTCCAGGTGGCAACCAATTTGTTTTAGTTGAGCCGTTACTGCAAGATGGACCTGACCTTGATAATCTAGAGGACCCTTCGCTTGCAAAAACTTTGAACGAACTTGCTGTTGAGCACAACCTGCCTTCATACAAAGCTAGTGTTGTTGATGGCAAAGCAGTCTTTTCCGATTTAAAAACAGGTGTATATGTTGTATGCCAACTAAACGGTGAAGAAATTCCCGAATACGCTGCTATCAATCCTTTTCTCATATCACTGCCTCAGTGGCAGAATGATGCATATATTTACGACATAGCTGCATCACCAAAGGTTCCTTTGCAACCATCCCCTACAGAACCGACACAGCCTCAACCTACAGAGCCTGATGATACACCGGATTTGCCACAGACCGGTCAGCTGAAGTGGCCTGTTCCGCTTATGGCGGTTCTGGGTCTGGCTATATTCGGCATTGGCTGGATTTTGTTTTTTAGAGCAAAACGGAGGGATGTATGAGAAAAACATTTGGCGTTGTGTTGATGATAGTCGGTGCTTTGTTGCTTGTTGGTGCTCTGGTTCTGTTCATTTGCAATCAGGCAGAGGCAAACTGTGCGAAGCAATCAAGCATCGAAGTAGTTTCTCAGTTGAAGGACGCTATTCCTGATGGTGAAAAACAACCAGAAAACACTTCTGATGTTTCGGATACACCGACAAAAGAAAGACAAACGACAGAAATTGAAATCGATGATTACGATTACATAGGATACCTTAGTATACCTGCACTGGGACTCGAACTTCCTGTGATGTCTAGCTGGGATTATCAAAGACTTAAGGTTTCACCTTGTCGCTACAGTGGTAACATAATTGATAAAAATCTTGTTGTGATTGCTCACAACTATAGCGGTCACTTTGGTAACCTCGACCGACTTCAGTTTGAAGATGAGGTGCTGTTTACAGATGTGACGGGTGCAGTTACCGCCTATCGGGTCGCCTGTGTTGATGTGGTACCACCATCTTCTGCAGAAGAGGTTGTTTCAGGTGATTTTGACCTTTCTCTGGTAACCTGCACCTACGGTGGAAAAACCCGTTTTGTTGTGTATTGCGATGAAGTTATAACACACTAAAATTATTGTTGTTGTCTAATAAACTCGATAATAAATAATTTATCTGGACTTGTAAAATTCTTTGTGGTATATGTTTGTACTGCAAGGAGGTGCTATGATGGCGCGGAAAGTCAGATGTAAATTAAAAAAAGAATAAGAATATTAAAACGAGAGCGATTCTCTATCGAATGATTTCGAAGAGAGTCGCTCTCTTGTTATGTGGGGTGATAGTGTGAGTATACTCGAAGATTTATATTACGGAAACGTAAGTCCGTGTGACAGAGATGTAAAGCGTGGTTCGAAAGTTGATGAACTTCAAAATCTAGTCTGTCACTATGAAGTGGAACTGAGCCAAACACTTACACAACAGCAGAAAGAAACCTTCGAAAAGTTCAAAGAAACTTACAGTGAACTATGCTGTTGCTTCGAGCGAGATATGTTCGCACAAGGTTTCATAATAGCAACAAAAATAATAATAGAAGTAATTGGTACATCAAATTCTGACCCGCTATAACCAAAGATTAGAGTATAGATGTACTTGTACATCTATACTCTGTTTTTTTCTGTCAGTGATAGCGAAAATCAAAGCGTGTGAAAAGATAATCTGAAGCTAAGGAAAACACACTCGAACGATAGATATAAAATCAACACAGCGAAAATTTGAAGGCGTTTTATTTGAGATTTTAGGAGTGCTTCACTCCTCCGATTTCGTTGCAGGAATAAGCGTGGGTGTCGTAACCGACTTCTACGCACATCACATCAGACGGCAAAGCCGACTGTTATGCGGTTTTTGAGCTGACACCGTCAGGGTGTCAAAAATCACGATTTTTGCAAACTACGCTGTCATAAGTTCTGTTTATGCGAGTGTTAAGTCATTCTTGAGGGTGTCGTAAAGCATTTGAAAAGCTTTCTCAAAAAAGTTAATACGAATCAAAAATTGCACCGCAGTAACCAAAGAATAGAAGCTTTCTTACTGCGGTGCAAATTTGTCTGGATATTGTAAAAATTGTGTGGTATGTTGTTGTGCTAGAAAAGGAGTGATTATTATGGCAAGAGTATTGCTGACTTCAGGTAATGCATTCAAACGCACAGACAACAGATGGTGTGGTGTTGTATGGTATCAAGATGAAGATGGTGAGCGTAAACGTACACCGTGTTTGTTTTCGAATATCTGATGCTATTTTGATGCTGTAGCAGACGGAAACGTTGTAAACAGAACAAAACGGATAACAAAATGATGCCCATTTGGTGCTGTAAATGCACAATATTCAGACCACACGCCGAAGCTTAAATAAAAGCAAAAACCCGCTTAAACCTAGTGTTTAAGCCGTTTTCCGATGGCAGGGGCAGAAGGACTCGAACCCTCGGCACGCGGTTTTGGAGTTAATCCGAGGTCTAGAAAACCTCGTACCTGAAACCGCACTGTTGAGCCATTTCAATAATATCTCATCTCGCAGATTCACTGCTTTGATGCTTTTT
>JAFTYK010000022.1 GCA_017464765.1 Ruminococcus sp. | reverse complement strand
TCCTCCTACCTTAACGTAAGGTAAGCAGTATTCGGAAAGTACATTAAGTTGTGCAACAGCTCGAGAAGTAGCAAAGTCAAATTTTTCACGAAATTCCGCTTTTCTGCTACCATCTTCAGCACGTGAATGGACTATCTCTACGTCAGAAAGCTCTAGCTCTTTTACCACTTCAGTTAAGAAAGTGAGTCGCTTGTTAAGGCTATCGAGTAAACATAGCTTAATGTCAGGTCTTACTATCTTAATCGGTAAGGAAGGAAAGCCTGCGCCTGTACCAACATCAATAAGTGAGCTATTCTCTGGGATTTCGGCATATTTCAGCAATAAAATGCTGTCGCAGAAATGTTTAAGTGCTACGTCTTGAGGTTCAGTCAGCGCGGTGAGATTCATTTTCTCATTCCACTCAATGAGCAGTTCATAATAGCGAGTGAGTTTTTCTACTTGTGAATTGCTAAGTTCAATATCTGAAAGCTTAGCCTGTTCTAATAATATTTCTTTAAACATCAGTATTATCCTCAGTTTGTGATTTTTCGTGGCTCTTCTTAGCAAGCCAGATAAGTAATACACTGATATCAGCTGGAGAAACACCGCTGATTCGCGATGCCTGACCAATATTGGCAGGACGGATTTTGTTCAGCTTTTCCTGAGCTTCAAGTCGAAGACCAGGAAGTTCTTTGTAATCAGTATCAGAAGGAAGTATCTTGACTTCGAGCTTTCGCATCTGTTCAACCTGAGCTAGCTGTTTTTTGATATAGCCGTCATATTTGATAGCTATTTCAACCTGTTCGAAAACGCTCTGTGGTATATCAGGTCGAGTTAAGTCAACGCTCTCGAGCGCTTTATAGTCAAGCTGAGGACGTTTCAAAAGTTCAATCAAGCGGATTGAGTTCGAAACTTCAGATGTTTCACGTGAAACAAGTATATCGTTAAGTTCATCTGA
Organism: Ruminococcus sp.; assembly: GCA_017464765.1. Lineage (GTDB taxonomy): Bacteria > Bacillota > Clostridia > Oscillospirales > Acutalibacteraceae > Ruminococcoides. Next base: position 45,975 of record JAFTYK010000022.1, on the reverse strand, counting down.
AAGTGGAATAACAGTTTCTTTCGCGCGCTTTAGTTCAGCTTTGATAAGCTCCTGTTTTTCATTGAAACGTTTCCATCTATCCTCGGAGATAAGACCCAGTTCATAACCAAGCGGAGTGAGTCGGGTATCAGCGTTATCTTGTCTTAAGATAAGACGATACTCACTACGTGAAGTCATCATACGATACGGTTCATTTGCTCCCTTTGTAATAAGGTCGTCTATGAGTGTACCAATGTATGAACTTGCTCTGTCTAAAACGAAAGGCTCTTTTCCTTGTACTTTATGCGCTGCATTAATGCCAGCAATCAGACCTTGTGCCGCAGCTTCTTCATAGCCAGAACTACCGTTAAACTGACCTGCACCATATAAACCTTCAAAATCTCGAAACTCAAGTGTTGCATTCATCGAAGTTGGATCGATGCAGTCATATTCAATTGCATACGCAGGACGCATAATGAGAGCGTTCTCAAGTCCCGGTATAGTATGATAAAACTGTAGCTGAACTTCTTCAGGCAGGGAAGAGGACATACCCTGCAGGTACATTTCTTCAGTATCAAGACCGCACGGCTCAATGAAGAGCTGGTGACGTTCCTTATGTTCAAATCTGACGATTTTATCCTCTAAGCTTGGACAATATCTTGGTCCAACGCCCTCAATCTTACCGCCGTAAAGTGGAGAGCGGTGAATATTATCAAGAATAATCTTTTTTGTATCTTCGTTAGTGTAACTAATATGGCAGACAACTTTGTTTTCACCGAGTGATTCTGTATCAAAAGAGAAAGGAACCGGAGGATTGTCGCCTTCTTGTACTTCAAGTTTATCAAGTGCAATAGTACTCTTCTTAACACGTGCAGGAGTACCTGTTTTGAAACGACGTGTAGGAATACCAAGTTTTCTAAGGCTATCTCCCAAAAAAGTAGCAGGGAAAACTCCATCAGGTCCAGATTCAAAAGAAACCTCACCGATAAAGATTTTGCCGCCTAAATATGTACCTGTAGCAATAATTACCGTTTTTGCCACAAACTGTGCAAGCATTCGGGTGGTAAGTGTCCACGTTCCATCTTCATTACGCTCAATATCAGTAATTTCAGCCTGACGCAAATCAAGGTTATCACAAAGCTCAAGCTTATGTTTCATAACGTCCTGATACTTACGTCTGTCAATCTGCGCACGCAGAGAATGTACAGCAGGTCCTTTGCCTAAATTAAGCATTCGCATCTGCAAGAAACATTCATCAGCAGTTTTTCCCATTTCGCCACCGAGTGCATCGATTTCACGAACCAAATGACCCTTAGCCGTACCACCGATAGACGGATTACAAGGGCAGTTTCCGACAGCGTCCATATTTATTGTAAAAATAGCAGTTTTACAGCCAAGTCGAGCAGAGGCTAATGCGGCTTCAATACCCGCATGACCTGCACCAATAACGGCTACATCGTAATTTCCTGCAAAATATGTACTCATAACAAAACCTCTGAATATAAACGATTAAAATTTACTTTCCAACACAGAACTGATGGAATACGTTATCAACTACTGTTTCTGTGACGCGTTCACCTGTCAGCTCGCAAAGATAAGAAATAGCATCTTCAAGGGATACTGTAACAGCATCGTAAGTCAGTCCCATATCAAGCGCTACAATTGCATCATCAAGCGCATTGAAAGCTGACTTTGCAAGACTTCTTTGACGCTCGTTAGAAAGCACAGCCGAAGAACTGTCAAAATCAGCAGTACCCGCAACTTTTTCCAAAATATCTTCAAATTCTTTCACACCAGTTTTAGCTTTAGCTGACATAAAAACTATATTTTCAGTCACTTCTTTTACCTTATCAATATCAAGCTTTGGTTCTAAATCTTCTTTATTAATAACCGCAATACAAGTACTGCCTTTAATATCATTCAAAATAGAAATGTCGTCTTCTGAAAGTGGAGAAGACATATCAAAAACCGCAATAATAAGTTCAGCGGTTGATAAACGCTGTTTTGCTTTATCAACACCGATTTTTTCAATCATATTATCGGCATCGCGAATTCCTGCAGTATCACTCAGATGTAAGGTAATATCTTTAACAACAGCGGTTTCTTCAACTATATCTCTTGTTGTACCTGCAATATCAGTGACAATACTTTTATCATAACCTGTGATGAGATTCATAAGCGTTGATTTACCAACGTTAGGTCTGCCGACAATAACAGTATCAATACCTTCTCTGATAGCTTTGCCTTTATCATAATTTAAGAGCAAATTATTCAACTTTTCTTTTGATAACTGAAGAGCATTTTTCAAAGATGAAAATTCAATTTCAGGTATATCTTCTTCAGGATAATCAGCCCAAGCACAAAGGTGAGCAGCTCGCATTACAAGATCTTCTTTTACATCATTAATAGCTTTACTAAGCGCTCCTTCATGTACTGAAAGAGCAGACCTCATCGCAGCATTTGATTTAGCGCCGATAATATCCATAACAGCTTCAGCTTCAGTTAAATCTAGCTTACCATTTAAAAAAGCTCGTTTTGTAAATTCACCAGCCGAAGCAGGTGTTGCTCCGCTATCAAGTACAGCTCTAAGCACTGTTTTTGTTACATAAGTTCCGCCATGACAAGAAAGCTCAACAACGTTTTCTCCTGTGTAACTCAATGGCGCTTTAAAAACTGTAGCAACACACTGGTCGACCTTTTCACCCTCAAAAAAGACCGCACCAAAATGAGCTGTGTAACCCTTTTGGTCACAAAGCTTTTTTTCGTTTAATGAAACGAATACTTTATCTGCAATTTTTAAAGCGTCATCTCCCGAAATTCGAATGACTCCGATACCGCCCAGACCCTGAGCAGTGCTGATAGCAGCGATTGTTGAATTCATCATAAAAACACCTGTTGTAGGGTACAATATCTAATTGTACCTAATTAATAATATAGCAAAAAATTAGATAAAATACAAAAAAGGGGCGGATAACCGCCCCTACGTATTATTTATCAATTCTGCCGTAGAGACCGTACTCGCCGCCCTCATTAAGTGGCTTGCGATCTGGGTTAGGAGATGAAGCAGGTTTTTGACTGCTTTTACCACCTCTGTATGGTCTTCTGTTGCCGCCTGATCTACCCTTGTAGTTGCCCTTTGACTTAGGGTCAGGACCGATTACAACGTGACGGTTGATATTTTCACCCTCACTCCAAGAAATCGCACCGTTGATTTTCTGAACCGCGGTGTGAATAATTCTTCTTTCGTAAGGATTCATTGGCTCTAAAGATGATTTTCTGCCTGTCTTTGCTGCCTTGATAGCAAGCTTTCTGCCTAAAATCTCGAGAGTCTTTTCTCTCTTTTCTCTATAGTCACCTGTATTAATTGTAACTCTGCAGTAAGAGTTGTCAACGTGGTTTGCTACTAAACATGTGAGATACTGCAAAGCATCTAAAGTTTCGCCTCTTCTGCCTATAACAGAACCCACGTCTTCGCCTGTGATATCGATATTGATGATGTTCTTTTCTTTTTCTTCAACATTCATTTCAATATCGTTAAGGCCCATAGCCTTAATTATAGCCTGCAAATAATCAGCAGCAGCCTGAGCAGGAGTAGTCTTGATAAATACTCTTACTTTAGCAGGATGTCCGCCGAAAAGACCTAAGATTTTCTTTTGCTGCATCTCGATAATTTCAAAATCAACATTATCGTCGTATGTTTCAACACCGAGCATCTCGCAGGCTTTTTCTCTTGCCTCTTCAACAGTATTACCTGTTGCGATAGCTTCTCTATTCAAGTTTGCACCTTCTTTATAGTGTAATGGAAATTTCTAGTTTAAATTAAGGAGTGTACTGTGAGTTTTTTTCGTCAAGCTCAAGTCGTGCAATGTGCTGTGCTTCACTCTTCGCAATCATTATGTCAGGAGAATAGAACTTATTCATAATCAGTGTCTGGATAAATCCGAACACTGTAGAACAAATCCAGTAAAAACCTACAGCTGCAGGTACTGTGTAAGCAATCCAAGCAGTTAAAACAGGAAGTGCAATGAACATATATTTCATACATCCCTGCTGTTGGCTCATAGGATTACCCTTCATAAACATCATGAATACCTGTGAACCTACTGATGTTACAAGACACAAAATAGGAATGAGAAGTACCCATCCGCCTGCAAATTTAGGAGTTGAAAGCAAATCAAGTGAGAGGAAGTTAAAGCCACCTGTCAGTAACTTGATTTTTTCAATTTCATCACCCGTGAGAATTTCAGTAACACCACTGTGTGTAGAAATGCTGTCAAAAATTCTGAGTAATTCGATTTCTGAGTAAAGTGAACTTGAGTTGAGTGAAATACCCGGAATTGAATTTACATACTCTGAAAGCTGAGCAACCTTATCGCTTGCGATATGAAGCACGTTTGAAAGTGGTCTTACAACAGAGTAGTAAATGCCGAGCATAACGATAAATGGTAAAAATGAGCTTAAACAGCCTCCAAAAGGCTTAACATTCTCTTTTTCATAGAGTTTCTGAAGCTCTTCGTTATATCTCTGTTTGTCGTTACCGTACTTTTCCTGTAATGCTCTTTGTTTAGCCTGAATTTTAGCGTTAGCAGCCATTGATTTCTGCTGTTTTACAGAAGATGGGAACAAAACAACTTTGAAAATCAGTGTGAAGATAATAATAGCAACACCGAAGTTGTTTATAAAGTGATAAGCTGCCCAAAGAACATATCCGAATATACTACCAAAAATGTTAAAAAATTGCATCATAATTGTAGCCTTCTTAATTTTTGTGCTTTTTAGGTGGAACCGGATCAAATCCGCCTTTTGAGAAAGGATTACACCTTAATATTCTCCACATACCCATAAAAAAACCTTTGAAAGCTCCGTGAACTTCAATAGCTTCTTTCATATACTCTGAACAAGTCGGATAAAACTTACATTTACCCTTGCCCATCAGCGGAGAAATGTAGCACTGATAAAATCTGATAATTGAGATAAAAATCTTCTTCATTTTAGTTTTTGAGTACATTTGCCTGTTGCAAATGATTTTTCATAGCGTTTAAAATGTCGGTACTTTTTACAAACGGAGTTTTTGCCCTTGCGACAAAAACCAAATCATAACCGCTTTTAATCTGTGGTAACAGTTCACAAAAAGCCGCTCTGATTATTCTTCTGCACCGATTACGCTGTACAGCCTTGCCGATTTTTTTCGAGGTAGTTATTCCGATTTGAAGGTTATTAGTGTTATTTTTAATTATATAAGTCACAAGCGATGAAGATACAAAAGACTTTCCTCTTTTGTAAGCTCGCTGAAACCTGTAGTTTTCTTTTAGTGTGAGATAATCTCTCATCTTAACCACCCTTACGACAAACAGTCTGAAGATGTAGAAGTAGTGTAGACTGTGTAGCTGTCAAAAAAGTTAGATAAAAAGAAAGACCACTGCCGACAGTGGCCTATTTCTTAGTATGATAAGTGCTTTCTGCCCTTAGCTCTTCTTCTTGCAAGAACCTTGCGGCCGTTCTTTGTAGACATTCTCTTTCTGAAGCCGTGCTCCTTCTTTCTGTGAAGCTTTTTAGGCTGATATGTTCTCAGCATTTAAAATCCTCCTTTCGGGTACATAACCTTACAATCTAGCATTATAGCTTAATAATAGCGGTTTTGTCAACAAAAATTTTTCCTTTTATTATGTAATAAATTAATAAGAAAAAAACTACGAAAAAACACCCACAATATCTAGTATTAAATACAAAATTTGACCACAATTTACAGCCTTAAAAAATATCTCAAAATAAGGCCTATATTATTATTGTAAATATTTACTTATAAATGCAAAATAATATTGATTTTTCAACATAATTTTGATACAATGTTAAAAGTATTATGGATAAGTGTCGAGTTATGAAAAACAATACTCGAAATTATATGAAAACGGAGGATAAAAAATGGGTTCTTTTGATGAAGCTTGGCAAGTTATTTGTGAATATTTTCAGAAAGAAAAGAAAATTACCGACGTTGCTTATAAAACATGGATAAGCCGTATTGAACCGAAAAACATAGACTTCGAAAAAGGTGAAATTACACTTTTAGTTCCGAACGATTTTCATCGTCAAACTTTGATGCGTTGTTATATTCCTATGCTCGAGGATGCTTATAAAGCAGTTTTTGGTACTACTTTTGAAACAATTTTTATTGTTCCAGATGAAGAAGTAAAAAAAGAACAGACTAAATTTTTATCTAACGAACAGTCCGCAGATGCCGGTTATGAATTTACTTTTGACACATTTATTGTAGGACAAAGTAATAAATTTGCTCATGCCGCTTGTTTAGCTGTTGCTCAAAACCCTGCAGGTGCATATAATCCTTTATTTTTATACGGTAACTCAGGACTTGGTAAAACTCATCTTCTTTACGCTATCGGAAATGATATAAAAAATAATTATCCTGACAGAAATATCATTTACATAAAAGGTGATGATTTTACTAACGAACTTATTGAGTCAATTCGTTTAGCTAAAACTGCTGACTTCAGACAAAAATACAGACAAGCTGATGTTCTTTTAGTAGACGACGTTCAGTTCATCGGCGGTAAAGAAAGTACACAGGAAGAATTTTTCCATACTTTCAATACTTTATTTGAAGCTAAAAAACAGATTGTTTTAACATCAGACCGTCCGCCAAAGGAAATCCAGATATTAGAGGACAGACTTAGAAGCCGTTTCGAATCTGGTCTTTTGGCTGATATTCAACCACCTGATTTGGAAACCAGAATTGCAATTATAAAACGTAAAGCTGAAATTTTAGGTCTTGACCTTACTGATGATGTCAGTGAATGTATTGCTCAGAAACTTAAGACCAATATCCGTCAGCTTGAAGGTGTAGTTAAAAAGCTCAAAGCGAGATTTTACTTAACAGGCGAAAGTCCAACCCTTTCAATTGTAAGTGAAGCAATTTCAGATATTTTAAATAATGAAGCTCCACCTGAACTTACAGTAGAAAAAATAATTGAAGAGGTCGCTCGTACATTTGGAGTAGAAACAGACGATATTCGTTCTCAAAAATCCCGTAAAGCTAATATTAATAAGCCTCGACAGATTGCAATTTTCATAGTTAGAGAACTCACTTCTCTTTCAATGGAAAATATCGGTAAGGAGTTTGGCGGAAGACATTATTCAACCATTGTATACACAATTCAGCAGGTTGAAAAAAATATGAAAACTGATATGACTTTAAAAGCAACGGTAGAAGATATTATAAAAAATATTCGTGATCGTTAATATAAAAGTTTTCATACATTTTCTTAAACATACACTCCACATAAATTAACATAATGTTGAAAACTTGTCCTATTTAAAAGACACTTCAACACTTTTCCTTATTTTTTATCAAGAATTAAATTTCAAATTTTCCCATCAATAGTAGGTTATTTTTGTTTTCAACATTTCAACACCCCCTACTATTACTACTAAAATATATATTAATACATTTCATTAGATTGATTTATTTCATTTAAAAGGAGAACATAATATGAAATTCACATGTCTAAGATCAGAACTCGCATCTGCTGTATCAAATGTACAGCGTGCTGTTTCATCAAAAGCATCTATCCCTGCACTTGAGGGTATTTTAATTAAAGCTTACGGTTCAAACCTTGTTTTATCAGGATATGACCTTGAAATCGGTATAACTACAACTATGGACGCTACTGTTAATGAAGAAGGAGAAATTGTAGTTTCAGCTAAGCTTTTTTCTGATATTGTCAGAAAGCTTCCTGAAGAAATCGTGTGCATTGAAACTGACGAAAGACTCATTACATACATTACAAGCGGACAGGCTGATTACCAGATTGTGGGTATTTCATCAAATGAATATCCTGATCTTCCATCATTTGAAGAAACAGATAAAATTACTGTTAACGCTGAAATATTGAAAAATATGATCAGACAGACTATTTTCGCTGTTTCAGATAACATGGCTAAACCTATTTACACAGGTTCTCTTTTTGATATTGACAATAAAATCTTAAGAATAGTTTCAGTTGATGGCTACAGAATGGCTATCAGAGAAGAAAATGTAGATTGTGACAGCACTAACAAATTTGTAGTTCCAGGAAAAACTCAAAGTGAGATCTTAAAACTTATCACAGACGATGAAAAGAATGTTGAAATCATTATTGGCCAGCGTCACATCAGCTTTAAAATTGAAAACTACTGTATTATTTCACGTTTAATTGAAGGCAATTTTATGGATTATAAAACCACAGTTCCTAAAACTGCGCAGACTGAGCTTGTTATCAATACACGTTTACTTTCAAATGCCGTTGATAGAATGTCACTTCTTACAAATGAAAAAATTCAGTCTCCTGTAAGAATGTCAATTTCGACTGATCAGATAAAACTTTCTTGTTCAACAGCTGTAGGTAAGGCAAATGATATTCTCTCAGTGTCTACAATTGGCTCTGACGTTGAAATAGGTTTTAATAATAGATATTTACTTTATGCACTTAAAAACAGCGATACAGACGAAATTAAGCTTATTTTGAATGGTCCTCTCGCTCCAATGATTGTAAAACCTGTAAATTCTGACAGCTTTACTTTCCTTGTAGTACCGATGAGACTTTCAAGTGAGGGCTGATATGAATAAAGAAATCATAACTATTAACGAAGAATTTATCCGTTTACAGGACCTTTTGAAATTTTCCGGTATTACTCCTACAGGTGGTCAGGCTAAGTTTCTTATTCAAAACGGAGAAATCAAAGTAAATGGTGAAGTATGTACCATGCGTGGTAAAAAAATGCGCGATGGCGATACTGCACAGTATAAAGATAAAATCATTGAGGTAAAAGCAGATTGATTGTAAAAAAGCTTAAGTTTGAAAATTTTCGTAATCTTTCGAACAGCGAGATTATTCCGTGTGAAAAAGTTAATGTAATTTACGGTGACAATGCTCAGGGTAAGACTAATCTTTTGGAAGCTATTTGGCTTTTTTGTGGAGGTCATTCTTTTCGAGGAGCTAAAGAAAACGAGCTGATACATTTTGAAGACAGCTTTTTCAAGCTTTCGATGGATTTTTACTCACAAAGTCGTGATCAAAACGCAGAAATTACATTTGCTCAGAATAAAAAGAAAATCAAACTTAACGGTGTAGAAAAAAATTCATCATCAGATTTAACGGAAGTTTTTTCATGTGTAGTTTTTTCACCTGAGAATATGACATTAGTAAAAAGAGGTCCATCTTTAAGAAGAAAATTTTTAGATGGAGCTATTTGTCAGCAACGTATACGTTACGCTGCAGCATTATCAAAGTACAATCAGATTATTAATCAACGAAATGCTCTTTTAAAAGATATTTACAAACATAAAGAGCTAAAAGAAACTCTCCCCATTTGGGACGATTCTTTAGCACTGACAGGCGCAATCATTCTGAAAGAGAGAATGGAATATATAAGTAAGCTTAAAATTCATGCTGAAAAGTTTCACGATGATATTTCAAGCTCTAAAGAAAAATTAAGTTTGGAGTATATTTCCAACGCCGGTGTTATTGAAAGTGATTCAATAGAAGAGATTACTGAAAAACTCAGAAAAGCTTATGAAAATTCACGCAAAGATGATTATCACACAGGCTATACTAACATCGGACCTCATAGAGATGATATGGATATAAAAATTAATGGAATATCTGCCAAAACTTTTGGTTCGCAAGGGCAACAACGCTCTGCTGTTTTATCGCTTAAACTAGCTCAGGCTGAAATGTTATATTTGAAAAATGATGAAAAACCCGTTATTTTGCTTGATGATGTACTTTCCGAACTTGACCCTAAACGACAGGATTTTCTGCTTAATAAAGTTGATTCATATCAGGTTTTTGTTACCTGCTGTGAAGAATCTAATAAAGAGCAACTAAAATCAGGAAAAGTTTTCTATATAAATGATGGTGAGGTGTGCTGATGTACTTACATTTAGGTAATGAAACCGTCATTAAAACAGACGACATAATCGGTATATTTGACCTTGATACATCCACTGTTTCTAAACACACCCGCAACTATCTCTCTAAATGCGAAAAAAATAAACAAGCAGTAACCGTTTCTTTTGAACTTCCGAAATCTTTTATTTTATGTGATGACGGCAAAGAACAGAAGATATATATTTGTCAGCTTTCTTCTAAAACTGTTCAAAAAAGATTATTGTCACGAAAGGATTCTAGTTTATGAAAATAACAAAATGTCCGTATTGCGGAAAACAGCTTACTTTTATGCAGGCTTTTATCATTCGTACAAGAGGAGAATATTTCTGCAATAAATGTAAAAAGGAATCTAACATTCTTATTAAAAAATCTCTTTTAGTGCCATTTATTGTTGCAACCATATTATCGTTAGTTATTCTTTTTGTATTCTTTTTAATGACTGATAGAACAAATATAATATTTATGCTTTTGGTAGCACTTCCATTTTTTGGTTTTTATCTTCTGACACCTTTTTATGTTGACCTTAAACCGAGAAAAAAACACATGGACGTTCTCTACGATACCAAAATGATTGAAAGTCCGATTGCAGATCCTGATCCGACAATGGCTAAAACTTCAAGAGTTATTCCTTCTTTCGTTGATGATGTCGTAACAGACGATGATAAACCTGTCATTAATGCAGATGTATTCAATGCAATAAAGGAAGAAAGAAAAATTATGGAGGAAGAATCCTCAGGTGATACAAAAAGTTTTTCAAAGTTTGAAAATATTTCAAGCTCTAAGACTACTGATGCTACCATGCCTGTCGAAAATTTAAAGAGATTTACAGGTAATTTGAATGATAGTAGTGCTGATGATATTTTAAAAAAGCATAATTTGGAAGATTTATAATAGATAGTGAAAAAAGCGAATGACACAGAAATTTGGAGGTAATAGTTTTGGATAATTTGGAAAAGAATTTGGAAAATAGTGAAATTACTAAAGTTGAAAACGAATATGGTGCGGACGAAATTCAAGTCTTAGAGGGCCTTGAAGCTGTAAGAAAACGTCCGGGTATGTATATTGGTTCCACAGGTGAGCGTGGTCTTCATCATCTTGTATATGAAATTGTTGATAACTCCATCGATGAAGCATTAGCAGGTTACTGTTCAAAAATTGAGGTTTCAATTTTACCTGGTAACATAATTCGTGTAAAAGATAATGGACGCGGTATTCCTGTTGGTATTAATCAGAAAATGGGTCTTCCTGCAGTTACTGTTGTATTTACTGTTCTTCATGCCGGCGGTAAATTCGGCGGTGGCGGATATAAAGTTTCAGGTGGTCTTCATGGTGTAGGTGCATCTGTTGTTAATGCTCTTTCTACATGGCTCGAAGTCAGAGTTTGTGACGGTGAGAATATCTATTTCCAGCGTTATGAACGCGGTAATATTATGAATGACCTTGAAGTTATCGGTCAGTCTACTGAAAAAGGTACTGAAGTACTCTTTAAAGCTGACCCTGAAATTTTTCAGGACACTGATGTTTATGATTACAACATTCTCGCTAAACGTCTAAGAGAGCAAGCTTTCCTCAACGCTGGTGTTAATATTGAACTTAAGGATGAGCGTGATGCCGATAATATTATTTCTAAAACTTTCTACTATAAAGGCGGTATCAAGGAGTTCGTAGAATACATACACAACAAAAAAGGCTATACTCCTATTCATGAAGAAATCATCTTTTTACACGCTTCAAATGCTGAAGATACCTGTGAAGTAGATATAGCACTTCAGTATAACGACAGTTACAACAATGATATTCGTTCATTCGCTAACAATATTCATACTACCGATGGTGGTACTCACGAAGAAGGTTTTAGAAGAGCGCTCCCTCGTGTAATGAATACTTATGCTACTAAATTTAATAAAATCAAGGATAAAGATAAGGATTTAAAACTTGAGTTTGAGGACTACAAAGAAGGTCTTACAGCCATTATTTCCGTGAAAATAACGGAGGCTCAGTTTGAAGGCCAGACTAAAGCAAAGCTCGGTAATACCGAGGTTCGTTCTCTCGTAAGTAAACTTGTAAGTGAAAAGCTATCCGAGTTCTTGGAGGAAAATCCAGCTTCTGCTACAGCTATTTTAGACAAAGCTTTAGCTGCAGCGAAAGCAAGAGAAGCCGCAAGAAAAGCAAGAGAATCAGCCAGAAGAAAATCTCCGCTTGATTCAGCTTCACTTCCTGGAAAACTCGCTGATTGTCAGTCAAAGGACAGCTCTGAAACTGAAATCTACATCGTAGAGGGTGACTCTGCGGGTGGTTCAGCTAAACAGGGTAGAGACAGACGTTTCCAAGCTATCTTGCCACTTTGGGGTAAAATGCTCAACGTTGAGAAAGCACGTCTTGACCGTGTTTACGGAAATGATAAATTAACACCTGTTATTACAGCTTTAGGTGCAGGTATCGGCGAGGAATTTGATTTAGAAAAACTGCGCTATGATAAAATTATTATTATGGCCGATGCCGATGTCGACGGTTCACATATCCGTACACTCTTACTAACATTCTTCTTCAGATTTATGAGACCTTTAGTTGAAGCAGGTCACGTATATATCGCTCAGCCACCACTTTACAGAATTACAAAAGGTAAAGAACATCACTATGCTTACTCAGATATTGAGCGTGATGAGATACTCGCTAAGCTTGATGGCAAAACCGATATTCAGCGTTACAAGGGTCTTGGTGAGATGGACTCAGAACAGCTTTGGGAAACAACTATGAATCCTGAAACAAGAACAATGCTCCGAGTTGAACTTTCTGATGCACAAGAGGCTGATGAAACATTCTCTATCCTTATGGGTGACAAGGTTGAGCCTAGAAGAGAGTTCATCGAAACAAACGCTAAATACGTTCAGAATCTCGATATTTAATCGTAAAATATATTTTAACTATCGGATAAAAAGATAAGACTGATAGAAGGTGCTTAATTTGGATAACGAAAAGAATTTAAATAATACAAACGAAAATACAGAAAACAATTCCACAATGGGTAAAGTTATCGATGTTGATATTAATCGTGAAATGAGAAAGTCATTCCTTGACTATTCAATGAGTGTTATCGTATCCCGTGCTTTGCCTGATGTAAGAGATGGTTTAAAACCTGTTCACCGCCGTATTCTTTACACTATGTTTGAAAATGGTCTTGAACCACATAAGCCATATCGTAAATGTGCCGATACTGTAGGTAACGTACTCGGTAAATACCACCCACACGGTGACTCTTCTGTTTACGATGCAATGGTACGTCTTGCGCAGGACTTCTCAATGAGATATATGCTTGTTGATGGTCACGGTAACTTTGGTTCTGTCGATGGTGACCCACCTGCTGCCTACCGTTACACAGAGTCTAAACTTTCAAAGATTTCTCTCGAAATGGTTACTGATATCGACAAGGAAACTGTCGATTTTATGCCAAACTTCGACGACAGACTTAAAGAGCCTACAGTTTTACCTTCACGTTTTCCTAACTTACTTGTAAATGGTAGTTCAGGTATCGCTGTTGGTATGGCAACTAATATTCCACCTCATAACTTAGGTGAAGCGGTTGACGCTATGTGTATGCTTATCGACAACCCTGATGCTGAAGTTGCTGAAATTATGGAGTGTATGCCTGGTCCTGACTTTCCTACAGGCGGTATTATTATGGGACGCTCGGGTATTCGAGCTGCATATGCTACAGGTAGAGGCAAAATCATCGTTCGAGCTAAAACAGAAATCGTTGAAGCTAAAAACGGCAGATTTAAAATCATCGTTACTGAGCTTCCTTACGTAGTAAATAAAGCTCGATTGATTGAAAATATCGCTGATTTAGTTAAGGACAAGCGTATTGAGGGTATCTCAAATATTGAAGACCATTCCGACAGAAACGGTATGCATATCGAAATTGATATCAAACGTGAGGCTTCTCCTCAGGTTGTGCTTAATCAGCTCTTTATGTTGACACAGCTTCAGTCAACATTCGGTTGTATTATGCTCGCTATCGTAAACGGTGAGCCGAAAATTTTAACACTAAAAGAAATGCTCCAGCATTACATCGACCATCAGGTCGATGTTATCACTCGTCGTACTATTTACGATTTGAGAAAAGCAAAAGAGCGCGCTCATATTTTAGAAGGCTTAAAGATTGCTATTGATAATATTGATGAAGTTATCGCTATTATCCGTAAGTCTAAGGATCAAGCTTCTGCTAAAATTGGTCTTATGGAGCGTTTTGGTTTAGATGATGTTCAAGCTCAGGCTATCGTACAGATGCGTCTTGGTCAGCTCACTAATATGGAGCGTACTAAGATTGAAGACGAACTCAGAGCATTAGCAGCTAAAATCGCTGAATATAACGAAATATTAGCTTCTGAAACCAGAAAGCTCGAACTTGTTAAGGAAGAAGCTATTGCAGTACGTAATAAGTATGCTGACCCAAGAAGAACAGAAATCTGTGCTATCAGCGGCGAAGTTGATATTGAAGACCTTATTCCTAGGGAAAACTGTGTAGTAACAATGACAAAATTCGGATACATCAAGCGTCTTGCTGAAGATACCTACAAGCTCCAGCGCAGAGGCGGTCGCGGTGTATCAGGTATGAGCAGAAAAGAAGATGATATCGCTACCGAGATGTTTATTTCTAACTCACACGACTATATTCTGTTCTTTACTGACAAGGGCAGAGTTTACAGACATAAGTGCTACGAAATTCCTGAGTCAACCCGTCAGTCAAAAGGTATGAATATCGCAAACTTATTGCCTATTGCAACTGACGAAAAGGTTACTTCAATGATTAGAGTACCTGAATTTGATGAGGACAAGTACCTCATTATGGTAACAAAGCATGGTATTATCAAGCGTATTGAGCTTAATGCATACAATACAGCTCGAAAGGGCGGTCTTATCGCACTTGACTTAAACGAAGGCGACGAACTCGCTTGGGTTAAGATGACTGATGGCAATAATGATGTTATTATTGCAACACGCAAAGGTATGGCTATCCGCTTTAACGAAAACGATGTTCGTCCTATGGGACGTCAGGCTCGAGGCGTAAAGGCACTCAAGCTTAAAGAAAACGACTACGTTATCGGTATGAGCGTTATTGATGAAGATGGATATATCTTAACGGTTTCATCAACTGGTTACGGACGTCTTTCTTCTCCTACTGATTATCGTGTTCAGAGCCGTGGCGGTAAGGGTCTTACTAACTACCACGTTGAAAAATACGGCGAGGTTGCGGCGTTAAGCGTTGTTTCAAAAGATGATGACGTTATTATCATTTCAGCTAATGGTGTTATCATTCGTATCAAGGCTGATACTATCCGTCAGTGCGCACGTCCTTCTAAGGGTGTAACTGTTATGAAAATTAAGGACGACAACGAGGTAGTGACTGTTGCTTCTGTTCCTCACGAGGAAGAAGAGACTGAAGAATTAGTCGAGAACACTGAATCAACAGAAAATGAAGAAAATACAGAAGTAACAACAGAGGAATGATTATGAAGAAATTAGTCTGTGTTATTTTAGCTGTGATTTTTGTGTTTTCTCTTACTGCGTGTAACAAAGAAACATCGCAGAAGAAAATTATGTCCGACAGCACGAGTGATCAGCTTGCAACTACTGTAAAGTATCCGGTACCTGTGACTTTGACTTACGAAGAAAGCGAGAATAATCTCGGCGCTCGTTACACATTTACACTCAAAGAGTTTAACGAAATGCTCAACTCAGCGTGTAAAAATTTGGGTACAAGTGAAATTGAAGAATTCTTTGATTATTCTAACTGGTGCGTTATGTCAGACAACTTAACTGATGATAACGGTATAAAGTATTCTTCTTACTATTATGCTACTGATACATTAACTATATCGGCTGCTGTTGAAAACGAGTCAGGAAAAGTGATGAACTTAGGCTGCGGTACATCGTATGAAGAATTTGCAAGCGCTGACGCTGATTATCAGTACACTGTTATGCTTACCTCGGCTATTATCGCTATGGTTGCAGGCGGTTACACTGAAGAGGACCTCGAGTTTTTATACTGTATTTATTTTGACAGTGCTAAAAATAACGAGAAATTTTACTATCACAACGGTGTTTATATGATGAATATCAGCAAGTCAAAAGACGAAGAAGGTTCAGCCTTACTCTTTATGACCTCTCCGTGTCAGGAAGAGATAAAGACTTCTTGGGAGCTTGTAGACTATCGCGACTACGACGGTTCATATAAAACTGAAAACTGAATGATTTTAAATTTTTAAAGATTTTGCCACAGTTTTATGCTGTGGCTTTTCTTTTTTAAAAAAATTTGATAAAATTTTCTAATAGTTGAAACACTTTGGGGTGTTGGAAACGTTTTATATATGAGAGGGGGATTTTATGGCAGATATTCTTTATGCAGGACTTAGTTTTGAACAAGTAGTCAAAAGCTACTATCAGACTATAGCCTCAGTGTGTGTTTTACATATACAAAATGATACGGATGCGCAGGACTGCTTCCAGAATACTTTCGTAAAATTATTCGAAAAATCCCCCGAATTTAAGAGCGAAAGTCATCTGAAAGCATGGCTTATCCGAGTTGCAATAAACGAGTGTAATAATATGCGCAGAAAAAATCGACGCACCGTCTCTCTCTCACAGGTAGTCGAGAATTCTGTCATAACATTCCCCGATAACGATAAGGACGATATTTCTTGGGCATTAGTAAAGCTTGATGATAAATATCGAGATGTACTGTATTTGCGCTACTGCGAAGAGTACAATGCTAACGAAATAGGTAAAATCATCGGAAAAAATCCGAGTACCGTCCGAACTCTGCTTAAACGAGGAAAAGAAAAACTCAAGAGCATTTACGGAGGTGGTAGCGATGAATAAGAAAAATTTCAATTCTATTTCACAGTTCTCAGTTCCGCAAAATTGGATAGATGATGCACTAAGTATTCCATCTGATAGAGATAAGAAAAAGCCGATACCATTTGTTAAGTTTTCGAGAACTTTTGCGGCGGTTGCGTGCTTAGTTTTAGTATGTTGTGTGAGCCTTTTGCTGTTCTTTATGACAGATGACGGTGCAAAACCTCCTGTAAAAGAGACACAAAACACCAGCTTCTCTGATGTAGTTACAGAAGAAACTTCCGATTTAGTATCTTTGCAAAATTCAGATAATACAGAAGAATCTACATCTTCAATAGATAGCTCTAATATAGAACCTACGGAAGAAAACTATGGGGACAATTCATCACAAGGCATCAAGCCGTCCGTAAAACCAACAACAAAACCGGTAGTCGGTCCAACTGTTAAGCCGACCGGTGATTCTACAATTGAGCCTAGCGAAAAACCTGTTATAAAGCCAACAGAGGATACAGAGGATAAACCGGTCATTCCGACAACAAGACCACCGATGAAACCGAACGACCCACAACCGTCAGAAGATGAGTCATCAGAAGATTCATCATACGAAGACCCTGAGATTCCAACATCGAAACCGATCAATCCACAACCATCAGTAGATGTCCCATCAGAAGACCCTTCATCAGAAGACCCTCAAATTCCAACAGATGTTAATGTAAGTTTTTCAGTTGATAAACTCGGTGGAAAATTCGAAATCTACTGTAAAATTCTCGATTCAAGAGGAAATCTTATCGGAGATACTGATCTTTATTCACGAGAACACAATGCCAGCATGAATATTTCTAACGGTATGATTTATGCAAAGTATCCGATATATTATAATTTGATTACAAAATCCGATTACTATACCTTTGTTTTTTACAATAGTGCAAATCCAAAAATAGAAACACTAATGGTATTTTTAAATCCTATCAACTAGCATAGCAAGCGAAAAATAAGAAAAGCCTG
The DNA here is from genome assembly GCA_017464765.1 of Ruminococcus sp. Taxonomy (GTDB): domain Bacteria; phylum Bacillota; class Clostridia; order Oscillospirales; family Acutalibacteraceae; genus Ruminococcoides. Next base: position 28,192 of record JAFTYK010000022.1, on the reverse strand, counting down.
ACGATTATTTCGTCGGGCTTTTTGTTGCAATAAGTGGTTTGTAATGATATAATCAAGGTTAATCGGTTTATTATACCTTTGGGAGGATAATTATGAAAAAAACAGTGAGTGTATTTTTGAGCATTCTCATGCTTGTTAATTCCTTATTTATGTTTAGTTTTCAGGCATTTGCCGAAGATGTGAGCAATCCAGAAAATGTCCTTGAATATGAAGTAATGGAAGACGATACTGTAAAAATTACACGTTACGACAGTCTTGATATAACTTACAATATACCAGATGAAATAGATGGGAAGATTGTTACAGTAATTGGTAAAAAAGCTTTCAAAGAATGCCATGCTCTCACAAATGTTACTATACCCGATACTGTAACTACAATTGAAAATCAGGCTTTTGAAAAATGCGACAAATTAAAGACAGTTGTGCTTGGAAGTTCAGTTCAGTCACTAGGCTATCGTGCGTTCGCTGAAAATAAAATTCTGACAAAAATTAATTTTCCGTCGAGTTTATTAACAATCGGAAATAATTGTTTTATCCGATGCGCTTCGCTTGATAATATAACTATTCCAAATTCAGTTACTTCAATTGGAGATTTTGCATTTTCAGATTGCACGAGTATTAAAAATCTGACTTTTGAAAACGCTGAGCTGACCATTGGTGAGTTTGCTTTTGGTTGGTGTCTGAAACTAAGCGAAATTTCTCTCGGTGATAAAGTGAATGAAATAAAAAGCGGAGCTTTTGTTGCATGTGATAATGTAAAAAGTTTTACCATAAAAAGCGAAAACTGTGTTATTGATGACAGCGCAGACACTCTACCGTCTAATGCGACAATTTACGCTTATGAAAAATCTACTGCTTACGATTATGCCGTAAAATATGAACAAGAATTTGAAGCGCTTGAAAAGCCTTTTGAAAAAGTTATCGGAGATAGTAACCTTGATAACGAGTTAACAATTGTTGACGCAACAACTATTCAGCGTTACTTAGCGGATATTATAGAGCTTACTAAAAACGCTTTAATTAATGCCGATGCAGATGAGGACTCAATAGTCACTGTAATGGATGCTACAAAAGTACAACGTATCCTTGCTCAGATTGATTAAAGCTTTGAATAATTTCTAATTTTACTTGTTGTAACAGATATATAGTGATATAATTAATCAGATATTTTATTTAGGGTGAGAAGATAATGAAAAGATTTTTAACAATATTGCTTGTTGCCACCACATTAATCAGCATGTTTGCAGTAGTGGGTTTCAGTACATATGCTACTGATGCTTATGATACTGTTGTAAGCGGTGATTACTCTTATGTAGCGATTAATGCTAGAGATATAAAAATCGTGGGATATAGTGGCAACGTCACAAACCTTGAGATTCCTGAAAAACTCGGTTCTTACCACGTAACCTATATCGATGATTTTGCACTTATAGACAGTACATTTGAAACTGTAACTATTCCAAAAAGTGTAGTTTCTATTGGAGCAGATGTTTTTGCAGGTTGCGAGAATCTCGTTGAAGTTACAATTCTTAATACAAATTGCGAGATTTTTGACAACGAGTATACTATCCCAGAAAACGTGAGCATAAAGGGTTACGAAAACTCAACCGCCTCTGCTTACGCTGAAAAATACGAGAAGACTTTTGTATCCCTTGGAGAGTATGTTAAACCAACAACAGCTCCGCCTATTCAGACTCTTCCGACAACAGAGCCTACAAAACCGAGTGAAACTGAGGCTAGTGGCGATCAGGTAGCCCCTAGCGAAAATGAAGCAAGCGGCGATCAGGTATCACCAAGTGAACCGCCAGAAAAGGTTCTTGGCGACGTTGACTTTGACGGTGAAGTTACTATTATAGATGCAACCGCTGTTCAGCTCCACGTAGCCGGAATAATAATTATGGACGATGAACACCTTCTTATGGGTGATACAGATAAGGACGGCGAAACTTCAATTCTTGATGCTACTGCTATCCAGATGTTTGTAGCTAATCTCATTACTGAATTTTGAACATAATAATACAAAAGCCCGTATCATCGATACGGGCTTTTCTTATGTCTGTTATTCTTCAGTTTCTTTGATTTCAATGCCGAGAACGTCCAAACTTTCTTTGTCAACACTTGCAGGACATTCGCTCATAAGCTCGCTAGCATTTTGAACCTTAGGGAAAGCGGTTACATCACGCAGAGAATCGCACTTGCAAAGAATCATAGCGATTCTGTCCAGTCCGATACCCATACCACCGTGTGGTGGAGCGCCGTACTTATAAGCTTCTACCAAGAAGCCAAACTTAGCTTCGATTTCTTCATCAGTGAGCTTAAGCGCTCTGAACATCTTCTGCTGGAGTTCGTAGTCTGTGATACGGATTGAGCCTGAACTTAGCTCTGTTCCGTTTAAAGTAAGGTCATAAGCCTTAGCGATAACCTTGTCCTTGTCTGTGTCGAGATATTCTAAGCACTCTTCCTTAGGCATAGTGAATGGGTGGTGCATAGCTACCCACTCGCCACTCTCTTCGTCTTTTTCGAAGAATGGGAAGTCAACAATCCAGACAAATTTAAATACATCAGGAATGATGTCGAGTTTCTTAGCAACGTTAAGTCTTAGCGCGCCGAGAGTTGGAAGAGTAACGGAGTCTTTATCAGCAACGATTAAAACAACGTCGCCTTTTTCAGCATTTAATGTAGAGAGAATGTTCTCAAGTTCTCCCTCTTTCATAAATTTAGCGAAAGAACAGGAAGGAGCATCTTCAACCCATCGAACAAACGCAAGACCCTTTGCGCCAATACCTCTGACAAATTCAGTAAGTTTGTCAATTTCCTTACGTGTGAGAGTAGAAGCCGCACCTTTACAAACGATAGCGCGTACTGAACCGCCGTTTGCTACAGCATCAGTAAACACCTTGAAGTCGCAGTCTTTAACAAGTTCTGAAAGATCCTGAATCTGCATATCGAATCTGACATCTGGCTTGTCTGAGCCGTACTTGTTCATAGCGTCTTTATATGTCATACGCTCAAATGGTGTTTCAAGCTCCTGATTAAGAACTTCCTTGAAAAGACGCTTGAAAAGTCCCTCGTTGATTTCTAAAATATCTTCAACATCAACGAAGCTTAGCTCCATATCAATCTGAGTGAATTCAGGCTGACGGTCAGCGCGAAGGTCCTCATCTCTGAAGCATTTTGCAAGCTGAATATATCTGTCAAAACCTGAGAGCATAAGAAGCTGTTTGTAAATCTGAGGGGATTGTGGAAGAGCGTAGAACTTGCCGTTGTGGATACGTGATGGGACTAAATAGTCACGCGCACCTTCAGGAGTAGACTTGATGAGCATCGGAGTTTCAATCTCAATGAAACCATTTTCATAGAAGTAATCTCTTGCCACCTTTGCAATCTTAGAGCGCAGGTAGATATTGTCGTAAAGTGGCTTTCTACGTAAATCCAAATATCTGTATTTAAGACGGATATCTTCGCTTGTCTTACAGTCATCAACAATTTCGAAAGGAGGTGTCTGAGCCTTTGAGAGAACTCTAAGGTCGTTTACCTCAATTTCGATGTCTCCTGTAGCAACCTTGTCGGTTTTTGAGCTACGCTCACGGACGATTCCTTTAGCGCAGAGAACGTATTCGCTTCTGGCTGAGAAGGCTTTTTCAAAAATTTCTTTGTCTGTTGAATCGTTGAATGCAAGCTGAACGATACCTGTGCGGTCTCTTAAGTCAATGAAGATAAGCTGACCTAAATCGCGCTGGCGCTGTACCCAACCGCAAACGGTAACCTCTTCACCAACGTTAGTGATTCTAAGATCACCACAGTAATGTGACCTTTTAAGTCCTGTCATAAATTCTGCCATTTTAGTCACTCCTTTTATAGTATCTCAGGATTCTGAGCGTCGAAAAGTGCGTCGTAAAACTGAGTCAGAAACTCATCGCCGAGCGAGATTTCACGCTGTTCACCTGATTTCATGTTTTTAAGTTTAGCTTTATTTTCAGCAATTTCGTTATCGCCGATAACTAATGAGAACTTAGCGCCGATTTTGTCAGCATATTTCATCTGAGCGCGCAGTCCTCTGCCTACTACGTCGCATTCGGCGTAAAGAGATGCTGAACGAACCCTCTGTGTAAGCTCGAACGCTTTAGCCTGAGCATCATCGCCCATTGATGCGAAGTAAATATCGCAGGTATTTGGCTTTTCAATTTCAATGCCTTGAGCGTCCATGAGCATAAGAAGTCGCTCAATTCCGAGTGCAAAGCCTAAAGACGGAGTATGTTGTCCGCCAAGCTGTTCAATAAGACCGTCGTATCTTCCGCCACCGCAGACTGTTGCCTGAGCGCCGATGTCAGTAGAAACGAACTCGAAAACAGTTTTTGTGTAGTAATCAAGACCTCGAACAATAGTCGGGTTAACAATGTATTCAACCCCTGCTTTATCTAGGAGAGCCTTAACTTTTTCGAAGTGGTCAGCACACTCATCACAGAGATAGTCGAGTACCTTTGGTGCATCTTCAGCAATCTTAGAGCAGATAGGAGACTTGCAGTCTAAAATTCTCATTGGGTTTCTCTCTAGTCTGCCTAAACAAGTCTCACAAAGTTCACCTTTTGAGTTTTCAAAATACTCTTTTAGCGCTTCGTGGTACTTCTTTCTACATTCAGGACAACCGATGGAGTTAAGTTCTAAACGAAGATTTTTAATCTGTAATCTGTCAAAAATCGACTTAGCCGCACAAATCAGCTCAGCATCAGCCGCAGGATTAGATGTGCCGTAGCACTCAAGACCGAACTGGTGGAACTCTCGAAGTCTTCCTGCCTGTGGCTTTTCATAGCGGTAACAGGATACGAAGTAGCTTGCTTTTACAGGTAAGCCGTCGTTATAGATAGCGTGTTCGAGCAAAGCTCTTGCCGCACCTGCTGTTCCTTCAGGTCTGAGTGTGATTGATTCGCCGCCCTTTGTGTCGAAGGTGTACATCTCTTTTTGTACAACGTCGGTGGTTTCACCAACACCACGGGCGAATAAATTAGTATGTTCAAAAACCGGAGTGCGGATTTCTTTGTAACCAAACGCAGCCGATTCTTTTCTCATAATGTCTTCCACGAACTGCCAGCGATAGCTGTCCTTAGGCAGTACGTCTTCTGTACCTCTGACTTTTTTAGTGAGTATAGCCATTGTTTCAACCCTCTCTGTAGTACAAACTTATCTAGTATATAATATATCACATTTTTCTCCTTTTTCCAATAGGTTAGAAAGATTTTTTAAGTAATAATGAAGATGTAAAAAGGTCTTTGAAAACCCGACGATGATATGATATAATGATAATTAAGTTAAATAAGGAGGCTACTCATTATGAAAAAAGTACTTAGTATTATGCTTTCGATTGCTTTAGTATTCTCTGGTCTTGTGTTACCTGCTTCTGCATATAGCGTGAAAGACGGAAAGGGTATCGTGGCGTTAGGAGAGACATCTGCTGATGGTTTTACCTACACCATTTTAGATAACAACACAGCCGTGATCACAGAATACACAGGTAATCAAACAGAGGTTGTGGTTCCATCAACTATTGATGGTTACACAGTAACAGGCATTGAAGAAGCTTTTGCTTATAATAGCACTTTACAAAGCGTAACAATTCCTGATAGTGTAAAGAGTATTGGAAGTAGAGCTTTTATATATTGCGAGTCATTACAAAGCATAACCATTCCTGATAGTGTAACAAGTATCGGGGAGGAAGCTTTCAGCTATTGTAAATCATTAGCTAGTGTAAAACTCTCAGAAAATGTGACAAGTATCGAAACCCGTGCTTTCCGTGATTGCAGTTTGTTACCAAGCATAACTATCCCTGATAGCGTAAAGAGTATTGGAACACAGGCTTTTTATGGTTGCAAGTCATTAACAAGCGTAGTAATTCCAGGCGCAGTTACCAGTATCGGAGATAGTGCATTTTCTTCTTGCAGTTCACTTCAAAACGTAACAATTTCAGGCGCAGTTACTAATATTGGAGCTAAAGCTTTCTATGATTGCACATCATTAAAAAGTGTAAATCTTCCTGATGGTGTAACTAGTATCGGAAACGAAACTTTCTATAATTGCTACTTGTTAGAAAGTATAGTGATTCCTGATAGCGTAAAGAGTATCGGAGAGGGAGCTTTCTACTATTGCAGTTCATTACAAAGCGTAGTAATCCCTGATGGTGTAGAAAGCATTGGAATATCTGCTTTTATCTATTGTGTTTCCTTAAAAAGCGTAACAATTCCAGAGAGTGTTACATATATTGGTGCCAATGCTTTTATAAACTGTTCACAGGATCTTGTGATTTATGGTTATGCAGGTTCAACTGCTGAGGAATATGTAAAAACATATAGTAACATTACTTTTTCTGCTCTGGAAAAAGAACCTGAACAAGATGACGCTGCCGATTTTACTTACACAGTTCTCGAAGACGGCACAGCTGAAATCACAGGTTATGAAGGCACTAAAACAGAAATTGCAATCCCATCAACTATTGATGATTACACAGTGACAGGTGTTGGAGCATCTGCTTTCTATGAATACACCTCATTAACAAGCATAGTTATTCCAGATAGTGTAAAGAGCATTGGAGATTATGCTTTCTTTGGTTGTGAGTCACTACAAAGCATAATAATCTCAGAGAGTATAACAAGTATTGGATCTAACGCATTCTATGGTTGTAGCTCATTAACAAGCGTAACTATACCTGAAGGTGTAACAAGTATTGAACTGGCTACTTTCGGCGGTTGTAGTTCGCTAAAGAGCATAGCAATACCTGACAGTGTAGAAAGCATTGGAGTATCTGCTTTCTTAAATTGTAGCTCATTACAAAACATAACACTTCCTGATGGTATAACAAATATTGAAAGATATACTTTCCGTGGTTGCAGTTCTCTGGAGGGTATAGAAATTCCAAGCGGCGTTACAAATATTGGCGAGTCTGCTTTTGTTAGTTGTAGTTCACTGAAGAGCGTAACAATCCCTGACAGTGTAACAAGCATAGAGGACGCTGCATTCTCCTATTGCGAGTCGTTAGAAAGCGTAACCATTCCAAACAGCGTGACAACTTTAGGAAATTTTGTTTTTCATAATTGCAGTTCATTAGAAAGTGCAACGATTTCAAACAGCGAAACACAAATCGGTTACTATGCATTTATTGATTGCGCAGACACACTTGTTATTTACGGCTATACAGGTTCAACTGCTGAAACTTATGCTAATGAAAATGAAATAACATTCGTAGCTTTAGACAAAGAGCCTGAACAAGAAACCGACCTCGGCGATGTTGACGGAGATGGTGAGGTTACTGTTTTAGATGCTACATCAATACAAAAGTATCTGACAGGTAAAAACCAGCTTTTAGAAGAAGCTATGAAAGCTGCCGATACTGACAAAGACGGTATAGTTGCAGTAATGGACGCAACAAAGATTCAGCGCTTTATCGCAAAAATTATTACAGAGTTCTAAATTAATTACCATATAGTAAACAGCTCTCTTTTCGGGAGCTGTTTTCGTTTGTATGGGATTAGCTGTCTTTAGTCGCTTTTGAAACAGATGGTGAAATTAGCCATTAAAATTTTTACCTCCAGTTAACAACTTGTTTAATGATTTGTGCTAAAATAAATTTATAAGCTTTTAAATTTTAGTTTATAAAGGAGGACGTGTGATGAGAAAAATACTATCCGCGTTGCTTGTTTTTATATTATTAACAAGTATTATGGTGATACCGTCGAGTGCAGCTGTGACACAGTCTACAATTGACAAGGTTGTCAAGTGGGCGATTGATACCGCTAACGATGATACCCACGGTTACTCACAGGCTTATGACCGCAGATGGGGTACCCCCGACTACGACTGCGCTTCGTTTGTAATCAGTGCTTATCGAAGCGTTGGCTTTAAGCTTCCTTATGCTGCACACTGCAGTAACATCAAAGAAGAGTTCATGAAAGAAGGTTTTCAGTGGATTCCGAATACCGAGATTGATTTGTCTACATCAAAGTACTTAAAACCAGGTGATGTATTGCTTCGAATCGCGGGCCATACTGAGATATATATTGGCAACAATCAGCAGTGTGGCGCTCACGATGACTACGATGGAAATGTCAAGGGTGATACTTACGGAAACGAGGTTTGCCCTTATACATATTCAAACCGCTCTAACTGGAGCGGAATCCTTCGTTATCCTGTTGATAAACCACTCAATATTGGTACAGGATTTTACGCTACGATTGTTAACAACAACACAGGAAAAGCTCTGACGAATATGTCTGATGAAAACTGTGAGAATCGTAATGTTACGGGGCAACCGGTGACAAACAAAGCAAACCAGATATGGAAGTTTGACCGTCGATCTGACGGAACATACAAGATTACAAGTGTGTGGAATGGTCTTGTACTTGATGTAACAGGATCAGGAACCACCGCGGGAACGAATGTCAGCGCTTATTTTTCAAACGATAAACCTGCCCAGAAATGGAATGTTTACGGCGAAGAGGGTAAATACAGATTCAAACCGATGTGTAACGAGCTTGCACTCGAGGTGAATCCGACAACCTCTAATGCGCGTATGTGGACGGATAACAACTCGAAAACGCAGTATTTCACGATCAATAAAATGAATGTACCTCAGAGTACGTATGTTGATTGCAAAGCAGGATTTGAGGAAGAGCCAGTAACCTTGTGGTGGAATATGACGCTTTATACTGATGCTTACGATGTAAAGATTTACAAAAGCGGTGAAGAAGAACCGTGTATGGAAGTAAACGATGTTCTGGAAACGTATACACAGGTTTCTTTACCTCAGGGTGAATACGAAGTGGTGGTATACTCCAAAAATGAAATCTGTTCAATAAAGAGTATGAATACCGCTAAATTTACAGTCAAGAAATTCGAAGGAACGATTCTTGGAGATGTTGACGGCGACGGTGAAATATCCGTAATAGATGCAACAGAAATCCAGCTCTTTATGGCGCAAGTAGGAACTCTGACTGAAAGTCAGCAAAAGCTTGCAGACACTGATAAAGACGGAGAAGTTTCTGTAATAGATGCAACGCGTCTGCAGATGCTACTTGCAAATTTAATTGAAAGCTTATAAAAAACAAGCCCGTATCATTGATACGGGCTTTACTTTTGTAATATTATTTTTTATGTGAGACCTCGGTCACTTTGAAATTTTAAAAGCTCGATGGCTTAGCGCACAATATTTCTCCAGTCAAGGTCACCACGCTCAAGACCATGAATCAGAACTTCCGCTGTAGCGATATTTGTAGCTACAGGAATGTTGTGCATATCACAAAGACGCAGTAAGTTCATATCGTTTGGTTCATTTGGCTTTGGAGTAAGAGGATCGCGGAAGAATATCAACATATCAATTTCATTACATGCAATACGCGCAGCAATCTGCTGATCGCCACCTTGTGAACCGCCGAGGAATTTTTGGATTTCGAGACCTGTTGCTTCGCTTACCATTTTACCTGTAGTACCGGTAGCGCAGATGTTGTGCCTGCTCATAATACCACAGTACGCAATACAAAACTGTACCATCAGTTCTTTTTTCTCATCGTGTGCAATAAGTGCAATATTCATAGATATCCCTCCAAACAAAAATTAATCCTAAATTATTCAAAGCTTGATAGTAATTGGTACGTTAAGACCATTGAGTCGTTGCACAATGCTGTCAAAAATCACGGTCGCACTCACCCAATTAGTAGCGAGCAATCCCCTTTGCGATAATGCCGCGATACGGTAATCCTCAGGTACAATGCCAATAAGCTGAACTCCTACGACATCGATAATTGCATCAAGGTCATCGTACAACTTGGTGGAAACAAAGCGTTCCTTGTCAAAACGATTGATAACAAGTCGCATATCGTCAATGCCCATTTCGATTAACCTGTCGCGGATATTAACAGCACCGCGAATGCTGATAGGTTCGGTGTTGACAACAATCAGCGCTCTGTCTGCAGCAACCGCAGCTGATTCAAAACCTGTGCCAACTCCCGCGGGCGCATCAATGATAACATAGTCATAATCGTTTTTGTGTTCATCGACAAACTGTTTCATAACACTTGGGCTGATTTCATCTTCAGCAGAAATCGGAGCGGCTAAGGTGAAAAGACCTTTAGCATTTGCGCATTCATAGAGTGCATCTGAAAAATCACAAGTACCGCTTATAACATCGGACACATCATACACAAGGCGATCGGTGATACCAAGCATCATATCAGTACCGCGCATACCACTGTCACAGTCGATAACGAGAACCTTATTCTGTTTTCTTACAAGTGCCAGAGCAAGAGAAGTCGAAACGGTAGTTTTGCCTGTACCGCCCTTGCCTGATGCGACAACAATAACTTGACTCATAATAGTACCTCAAATACATTTTACCACAAAAAAAAAGAAAGAGCAACGCATTTTCGTTGCTCTTACTGTAGAATAATTGCCCCTAAAATTAGGCATATTGGATAAAAACCCAACTAAATTCACGACAATATGCTGAATTTAAGCGTGTTTTGAAGTTATCCCCAACCTTTTGCTTGTACTTGCTTAACAGTTTTATCGTAGAAATATGCATCCATCATATCCATCGCGGTATACATAGCGTACTTACCTTTTGCGCCGTGTTCAAGGACAACTGCTACCGCTACTTCAGGCTTTTCGTATGGTGCGTAACAAACAAATATTACGTGGTCACTTCCCGCATTCTCGGCAGTACCTGTCTTTCCTGCGACTGCTTTCGGGTAATTTGAAACGATGGTAGCTGTACCTGATGTAACAACACTGCGCATTGCACTTTTAACTGTATTCACGTTGCCTTTGGAAAGTCCTGCATCAGCAACCACAGTAGGTTTTTTAGGGTCGTTGTAAAGTACAACCTCGTCGCGTTCGTAGTTGACAATTTTTCTGACTAAATGTGTCTGATATCTTTTTCCGTTGTTTGCGATCGCTGAGACATAAGTTGCGAGTTGCATCGGGGTGAAAGCGTTATCGCTCTGACCGATGGCTGCTTGTACAGTATTTCCTTCATACCATACAGTCGAATCTCTGCCAGCTAAAATACCCGTTGCCTCGTCAATTTCAATGCCTGTCTTGACACCGAGACCAAATTTTTCAGCATACATATAGAGGGTAGTCGCTCCAAGTCTTCGACCTGTTTCAGCAAAGTAGTAGTTGCAAGAAACTGTCATCGCGTTGTGTAGTGCAGTGGCGCCGTGAGTACCCATACAGTTTACTACATCACCTGGGTAGTAATCATAGCGTTTTGTACATTTGATTGATGTATTTTTGGTGATAACCTTTTCTTGGAGGGCTGCAAGAGCAACACAAGGCTTGAATGATGAACCCGGTGCAAAAGAACCGTCGAAAGTTCGTGAAAACATAGGTGCATGTTCGTTTGTATTGAGCCACGCATTATACTCTGGGTCATAATATTTTGAAATATCGTAGTTAGGAGCTGAAGCTGCAGCGATAACGGAATTGTCTTTTGTGGATATCATAACTGCTCCACCGCAGTAGCAGTCTTCTCCCAGACGTTCTTGTTGAGATTTTTTATTATATTTAGCAGATTTCACTTCGCTTTCACCCTCCGCACGTGCGCGATTGATGTTTTTTTGCAAAGAGTAATTTGCAACAGCCTGAACATTGGAATCTATAGTGAGATAAACCGTGTTACCCGGTTCAGCTTTGACAGCTTCTTCTTCGCTGACAATGTTACCGTTTTCGTCTTTGATAATAGTTTTTTCGCCTGATTTACCTCTAAGTGAGTTTTCAAGAGCTGCTTCAATGCCGAATTTACCGATAACATCGTCCATCTCGTAGCCTTTATCCTTGTTATCTTCGTACTCATCAGCTGACAGCGAGCCGACAGTTCCCAGAATATGAGGAATGAGAGTACCGTTTTTGATAACGCGTTCGTTTGTAACACGGATTTCGACACCAGGTACAGCCTGTGTGCGTTCAGAAATTACCGCTACAGTATCCTGAGTGACATTTTCAGCGAACACATAAGCTTTTGAGTAAGAGTATCCGCTTTTTTCCATATTATAGCGAACGGATATAACATCACGGCGTCTGTTTATATCCTCAATATTTTCTACTTCATAGCGCTCTGTAAGTGCTTTTAAGATTTCGTCAGGAGTGGAAAGGTCTTCGTTGTTTAGCATACTTTCACTCGTTATGTAGTATATCTCATTTTCGCTGTCGGGAGTAAATGAAGCTATGCCACTATTTACAGTAATAGGAAGCACATCGTTCCACTTAGCATTACAAACAGTACAAAGTTCCAAGAGGTTGTAAATAATACTGTTGAGCGAATCCTGAGCCACGTAAATCTTATTGATCACGACATTATACGCTGTTTTGTTAATAGCAAGCTCCTTGCCGTTTACATCTAAGATTTCACCGCGCGTTGCATCAGATACTTCAGTGTATGATGTAGACTGTGCGGAAATCTCCTTATATTCTTCGCTATGTACAATCTGCCAGTCAAAAAGTCTTAAATAAAAGCCCAAAAAAACGAGGACAACCAATACACCGCAAATGATAATTCTGATGTTTTTATTCTTGTTATCTTTGCTCATTGACTGTCCTCCTTTATATTTTTACTCACTCTAAAGTTTCATACACAAATTTGTTGACAAAATAAAGTATAGCTGTGCAAACGATAGTCTGTACAATACGGGAAATATAGTGATTCACAAAATACACACCCGCGTTATCATAGCCTTTGATAACAATCTCAAATAAAAAGTGAAGCGATAAAAGTGCAGTTATGGTAATCACGCTCATTATCATAACGTTGAGAAAATTGGCTGTGATAAAATTATTGGCACAAAAACCTAAGATGAAACACACTATCGTAAGCGAAATCGTAAACAAGCCGATAGAATTTGAAAAGCCTAAATCTGTCAGTACACCACACGCTACACCGAAAAACATCGCAGGAACTTCTGATTCGAATACAGCGATGGTAAGCGCTAAAGCTACTAAAATACACGCAGTAGCACCAAAAATTTCAGGAAATAGCGATGGTGTTGAACCCAAAACAAATAGAACCAGGATTTCAAGGCTGTATGCAAGGTATCTGAAAAACTTTACATTACTCATTTTTGGTACCCGAATTATTTTTAATGAGGACTTCGCCCTGACCCGTGTAGTCAGTGATGATAGCAAGGTCCTTGATTTTTCTGATGTCGTCGTAAGGTTTTACTACCGCATAGTGAGATGAGTTGTAAGTATCGTAGCAGATATCGGTGACCTCACCAATAATAAGCCCCTTAGGATAAAGACCGCTGATACCAGTTGATGTGATGATATCGCCTTCTTTAACCTTATGTTTAGCGGAGAGTTTTGTGAATGTAGTCAGGTTATCATCGCAGTATAAAGTAGAGCCTGTGATAATACCTGTGTTCTGGGTTTTATTGTCGATAGCGCCAACGCTTGTTTGAGGAGACAGGATAGTTACAACCTTGCAGGTGTTGAGATCAACTTCATTAACCCAGCCGACCAGTCCGTTTTCGGACACAACAGGATCGCCTACCGAAATATCGGAAGTTGTACCTTTGTCTAATGTACAGGAGTAAAATTCGTCATTTGAATCCCGTCTGAGAACAACTGAAGGAATGATTGTGTATTGTGGGTGTTCCTTTTTTAAGTCGTAGAACTTCCAAAGTCTTGTATTTTCAGTTAGTGTGTCGTAGTAATTTACTAAATCTGTTCTCAGCTGAGCATTCTCTTCTTTTAGCTTTTTGTACTCTGCTAAAAGCTCAGCATGTGACATTTTTTCGTCCCCTGTTGCAGCAGCGGTAACTTTAGAAAGCGGATAGGTAACCGAGTTTACTGTAGAAGATAGTATATTAGCCTGTAGGCTGTTAGTGAATACCGATAACAAGACAACTACGAAAACAGTTGATAAAAAGATTTTAACGCTGTTGGATTTCAGAAAATCTTTCATATTTACCTCCCGTCATAAAATAATTTCGCACCGCACAAAAGAGTACGGTGCTTTTTTACGCCTTTGCGTTTTATACACTACTGAATTTTAGATGAATTTAGGGGCATTCTGTACCTTGAAGTTTGGGTCGAGCTTTCTTCCTGTGCCGTCAACAACACAGTCGAGCGGTCTTTCAGCAACGTAAACAGGCATACCAGTCTGTTGCATAACAAGAAGATCTAAACCACGGAGTAACGCTCCACCGCCAGTGAGCATAATACCGTTATCAATAATGTCAGCAGATAGCTCAGGAGGGGACTTCTCGAGTGTTGTAAGAATAGCCTCGATGATTGTTGAAAGCGGATCAGCGAGAGCATCTCTTACTTCAGCCGCAGTAATTTTAATATTTTTTGGTAAACCGTCAACGAGATTTCTGCCTTTAACAGTCATCTCGCCTTCATTTTCGTAAGGATAAGCAGAACCGATAGCAATTTTGATGTCTTCGGCGGTACGCTCACCAATGAGAAGATTGTACTTTTTCTTGATATATGTGATGATAGCTTCGTCAAATTTGTCGCCAGCGACTCTTACAGAACAAGAAGCGACAATATCACCTAAAGATACGATACCTACTTCAGAAGTACCGCCACCGATATCAACAACCATACTTCCCTTTGGTTCATATACAGGAAGTCCTGCACCGATAGCAGCAGCCATAGGCTCTTCAATAAGTTCAATGTATTTACCGCCTGCCTGTCTTGCGGCGTCTTCTACGGCATTTCTCTCAACCTCAGTTACACCGCTTGGAATACAGATAACAATTCGAGGTCTGCAGAAGAAGTTGGATCTGACAACTTGCTTGATGAAATATTTGAGCATAGTTGCGGTGATTTCAAAGTCAGCAATAACACCGTCTTTGAGCGGACGTATAGCAACGATAGAACCCGGAGTTCTACCAATCATCTCTTTAGCTTCCTTGCCCACAGCAACAACTGTGTCCTTTTTTACATCAACAGCAACGACACTCGGCTCGCGCATAACGATGCCTTTACCCTTGACATAAACCAGGGTATTTGCTGTACCAAGGTCAATACCGATATCCTTAGCAAATAACATAAAAATTCCCCTTTTGTGAGAACAAAAAATCTCAGTAAATAAAAAATTTCCCTATTCTCCTTTAGTATAACCGATAAGTGCGCTTATTTCAATAATAATTTAGGACGCAAATGTGAATTTTTTGGGAATAAAAATATAATGTTTCGGATGCTTAATTCTTACCTGTAGAACCGAATCCGCCAACTCCACGTTCTGTATCGTTGAGTTCTTCAACTTCTTCAATTTCGCACATGCTGATAGGAGCAACAACGAGTTGTGCGATTCTCTCGTCAGGAGTTATGGTGTAGCTTTCTTTTGAAATGTTAGTAAGTCCTACGCAAACCTCGCCCCTGTAGTCAGAGTCGATAACACCTACACAGTTGGCAAGTGTAATACCGTGCTTTATAGCAAGACCGGAGCGGGCGTAAATATATGCAACAAAATTTTCGTTTTCGAGCGCAATCGCAAGTCCTGTTGGTATGACCTTAATTTCGCCCGGATTTATAGTAATCTCGTTTTCAATACAAGCGTGCAAATCCATTCCTGCTGAACCACTTGTCGCTCTATTAATCATTTTTGCATTTTCACGCAGTTTTTTTACTTTGAGTGTATTCATAATGTACCCTTTCTTGCAGTTTTTTTACTAAACTTGCAAAATTAAAAAGATATTTCTAAATTAAAATTACTTTAAAGAAAGTTAAAAATTATCTTAATTTTTTAAGAGAAAATAAAGAATTTCTTTAAAATAATTCTTTAAAAGATTGTGAAATTTTTCACACCTCTTAAATACAAACCATGTGTAAAACGCGGAAAACTACGATTTTCGCTTAAATTTTTAAGGATTTTTTCCTTGTTTTCCACAGAGTTTTCCACATTGAAGTGGAAATTGTTAAAAACTATATTTTTAGATTTAATAATCTCTAAAGGCAAAATAAGTGGGACACAATTGAGGATTTCAGTGACGATACCGTCGCATTTTAAGCTGAATTGTTCACCTTTGCGATCTTGCAATTTTATACTATTTTTGCAAGTTGCACACGAATTATTACCACTTTTAACAGGACAGTTGCGAGTCATCATAAGCGGCAGATAGCCGTAAGCAACAACACCGAGTGGCAATTCGCTTTTTAGAGCTTCGATTCTGTGATAATCAAGCTCAAACGAAACCTCGACATCGCTACAGCCGTAGTCTTCTGCCCATTGTAAAGAAAGAGAATTTGCAATATTCATCGCAAAACCCAAGTGAATGGAGAGTCCCAGCTGTTTAGAAAGATAAACAGCACCGATATTGTGACAAAGTACATCTTTTATACCGATAGCTTTCGCAATTTTCAGTGCATTTATAATTTTATCTTCTCGTGAAAACATACCGCGAGGAATCTCAACAGCAATATTAAAGCCTTCATTGATAAGTATTTTAACTTTCTCTTGATTTTTCTGACACTCAAAAAGTGGAACAAATACTAAATCAAGAGATTTAAAACTTTCGGGTATTTCAAGATTAGAAACTAAAGCACGACTAAGCTTTTTATCGCAGATGTTAGTTTTAGCATCAGAAACTAAGTCGCTGAAGCATAAATCGTTTATTTCATAATTATGAATGATTTCACGTTCTTTGTATAACTTTTCGAGAGCCTCACGACGCAGAGCATTCATATCTTTAGCAGACACAAAGCAGTTGCCCTCAATTTCACAAAGAAGATTTGCAAGAGAAAACGGAGTATCGCCCGTTTTTTTCAGGTAGCTTTCGATTTTTTCCTTGGATATCGGCTGATTCATTGCTTCTGTTACAGGGTTTTTCGAAACAACAGTAACGCTGTTATTTCCGTCAGTAACACTAAGGGTTATCGGTTCATCGACACAAAGCTTGATTTTTGCATCTATATCTACGCGCTGAAGTTCGTCTTTGTAGGTCGAACGAATTTGTCGAAACAGCTTTTCAGAAGCCGAAACAACATCTTCTTTCTTCCGATATCCAAACATATCGTGGCCAAGTTTATTGGTGTAATATCCGTCAGTAAAACCTGTTCGAGAGAACACAGCTTTAAGCTGTTCTCTGGTCTCTTCGTCAACTAAACCCTTGTCACGCATTTGCACACAAGCTTTCGTAGCACTTGCGACATACTCGGGACGTTTCATTCTGCCCTCAATTTTTGCGCTTACTACACCGATTTCTTCAAGTTCCTTAATATATTCAATGATGGAGTTATCTTTAAGGCTTAATGCGTGAGTGTTTGAACTGTCAGAAGAGAATGGAAGTCGGCATGGTTGAGCGCACGTACCTCGGTTAGCGCTCCTAGTGCCAAGCATAGCAGACATATAGCATTGACCTGAAACACACATACACAGCGCTCCGTGAACGAAAACCTCAAGCTCAATGTCGCAGTTTTTTGCTATGTGTTCAATTTCTGTTTTCGACATTTCACGCGCTAAAACAACGCGCGAAAATCCAAGCTCTTTGAGAGCTTTTGCACCCGAAAGAGTGTGAACGCTCATCTGGGTTGAAGCGTGAAGCTTAAGCTGTGGGACGATTTTCTTCACAGCCATAGCGAGTCCTATATCCTGAACAATAAGCGCATCAATGTCACACTTCGCCGCATTTTTTACAAGTTCCAGCGCCTCGTCTATTTCATCATCGAAAATGAGTGTGTTTAACGCCAGATAAACTTTGACCGAGTATGCGTGGCAGTATTTCACGGCTTCTTTAAGCTCCTCAATAGAGAAGTTTTTTGCAGACGCTCGTGCAGAAAAATCTTTTGCTCCAACGTAAACCGCATCTGCGCCTGATCTTACAGCAGCATAGATACTGTCAAATCCTCCGCTCGGAGCTAAAATCTCGATTTTGTTCAAAATTATTCCTCGTCAAAAAGGCTGTACTGACGCATTGGAGTGTAGCCTTTGTTTTCATTTTGTTGTTTTAAGAAACGTTCTTTGTATGGATTTACGTGGTTGTGATTATGACGTTTTTTATCTGCTTTTGGAGTAGGAGCAGAAACAGAAACAGAAATAGGCTCTTTCTTTTCTTTAGTTACTGTAGCATTATTAGTTTCATCATCAAAATCAAAAGACAGATCATCATTTGAATCGATTTCGTCATTCTCAGTTAGAATTTCGATTTCTTCTTCAGTATTAATCTCCTTTTTGATTTCAACGGCAGAAGCAACTAAAGTTTTCTTTGAACTAATAAGTTCTTTCTTTTCGTTTTCTAGTCTATCTATTTTAGCTTTAAGCTCTTCGTTTTCAGCTCGTAGTGCAGAACTGTCAGCAATATAATCTTTAATCTGCTCTTTGAGTTCGTTAAGAGCTACTCTGGCTTTTGCCTCGTCGTCGCAAAAATCGAGCGCAGCCATAACCGCACACTTTTCCCTGCTCATATTAGAAGAATTCAGCAGTGAATTTACGGTAGTATCTACCTTTTGTGCGATTTCAGATACATATTTTTCAGTATCAGTTGTGATGAGGGTGAGTTTTTGTCCTGCAACAAAAACAGTGATTTTGTTCTTTTCCATAATAACACCTCAAAAAAGATTTTTAACCAAATAAATTATATAACAAAAACCGTAAATACCTCAAGTTTTACTACCGTATTGTAATTTTTAGAAAGCAAATGTTTTTGAATTGTTACACAATACGACATTAAAAAACAAAACCCGACGAATTTTCGTCGGGTTTAAGTTCAGGTTAATTTATTTCAACTACTACTTGACAAATTGGAATACCATGTTCGTTGTAAAAATAATAATTATACGTTCCCGGTTCTAAGACTAAGCCGGCGTTTTCGGGACTGTAAAGATAGTAATAATTACTTCCGAAACCCGAGTAAAAACTAGCCAGATGTTGATCGGAAAAAAGATTTGTGTCGCCGACTGACTTAAAGTTATCGTCTTTTATTCTACAGTAAATTTTCCCACTTCCAACAAGAAAACTTGGAGAAAAGCTGACGATACAGTCACCGTTGCTACCAGATGGGTTCTGGGTACCATTGTCGGTAGGTTCAGTAGTTTCGTCTTCGCTCGGAAGTACAGGCTCTGTAGGTTCAGGGGTCGGTTGCGTTTGTGGCTGTGTAGGTGTGACTGTTGGTTGTGGAGTGATTTGCGTAGGTGTTATTTCCTCCACTTGAGTAGGTTTTACTGTGGAAGCTGAAACGGTTTGGTGTTCAGTACTTTCCTTTACAGTTTCGTTTTGCGTTGTAGGCTTTTCAGTTTCTTCTACAAGGTTGCTTAGAGTTTCGTTTTGAGTTTCCTCTATTACATCCATCGGCAAAGTTTTAGGGGTATTTTTAGTGAAGTTAAAACCTATCACGCCAAGTATACATACAAACACAAGACTCAAACATGTTGTAATAACCGTAATATTAGGTTTTTTAGATGGCTGAATAGTTGATGCTGTATTAAGAACTCTGTCTGCCCATTCGTCAGAAACAGTGAAGTTTTTCATATTATCGAAATTGAAGTTTTTCACTTAATATCACCTCCATAAATTACTCTGAGCTTTTCTCTACCACGCATCAGCAAAGATTTTATTGTGTTGGGGGATTTCTTTAGTATTTTTGCTATTTCGTTGACCTTATAATCCTGACAGTAATGTAGGTATAAAACTTCTCTGTATTTTTCGCTCAGTTCAAATAATGCCCAGGACAAGTCACATTCTTCATGTGGAAAGTAAACAGTATCATCATTGTTTTTATCTAAAAACAGTTCTCTGCGGTTTTTTCGCATAAACCGGTTACATTCGTTGATAGCAACTCGGATCAGCCACGCTTTTAAGTGTTCCTCACTTTGTAAATCGGGAGATTTTTTGTATAGTCTTAAAAAGGTGTTCTGGAAACAATCGTCAGCATCAGTCTGGTTTTTTAACCTCATTACACATACTGCGCCGACGGTGTTTTTGTATTTGCGGACGGCTTCTTCAAAAGAAAGTCCGGCAAACTTCTCATCACCCATAGATATCCCCCCATTTACAATTAATACCCTGCATCGCCATCATTTGGTTGCATACTAATTAATTATATATGATTTTTTCAAAAAATAAAGCCCGACGAAAATTTTGTCGGGCTTTGTCTATATTAAAGTTTCTGTTTATACTGAATCGTATGGTTCTTCAAGAACTTTTGCAAGCTTTTGCTGAATACCGGTTGCGTCAAAAATGTCTACAGTACCGTCGAGGTTGAAATCGCTTCGATAATCGGTAGGAAGATCACCATAAAGTTCTTCATGTCTTTTGAAATCATCAAGTTGTGCTAAAACTCGCTGGATATATGTTGCGTCCATTACCGAGAGAATTCTGTCACCGTCAGCATCACCAAACGGCACGCCGATTTTAAACTCTTCCATATATTCCTCTACAAACGGATAGTCAGCGAGCATTTCGTCACAAAACGGAACAAACTTGTCGTTTTCGATGTCATACAGCACGTATCCTAATCTGAAAGGAGAGTACAGCTGTGGTGTGATAATGTATCTGCCTCCGACAACGCCTCCGTCTAATGCGTCAGGAGCCATAGCAAAGTGTGTGTGGATTATTGCAAAATCAATCGCATCATCACAGTCAACATCGAGTTCTCCGATTTCTGTGTAACAAAGATTATCATACTCAAAAGCTTCTCTTGTGTTAGGATAATGCTCGAATAATTTTTGCTGGTAGTGTGAAACCTGACTGTTTACGTTCTCTGCAAAAGCAGGAAATACAGCGCCAAATACGAGTAATATATTCGCTAAAACTAAGCTGATAAGTTTTTTCATAGGGATACCTCCTTAGGGTTATTTATGTGTGGCGTGAAAGATTAAACTACTATATATTTTACATCTGCGAAAATCACTTCGCCTTTGCTATTATAAAAGCAGTATATGTAGTTACCACTTTTAGGCACCAGCTCATTTGGAACGGGGTAGAATTTTAAGATAGCATTATTACCCGATGTGTGAGAAATCTGAGCAGGAAACTTTTGCGGTTCTGATTCTGTCCACATATCTTCCATATCGTTACTTCTTATACTGAAATAAACCGTATTCGAACCGTTGAGTTTGCTTTTGTCAACAATAGCACTGAAGGATAAATAGCTATCGGGTTCTAATGACGGACCATCAATGTCTTCGGTTGAAACAGGTGCATCTTCAGGGTGTTCGGGGTTTAATGAAGGTTTACTTGAATTAGGCTTACCCGCGGGGTTGTTTGAATCAGGATTACTCGGGGTTTTGTCTCCGTTAGGCTTACTTGATGGGTTTTGTGTAGGTTTTTGTGTTTGACTTTGTGTAGGTTTTGAGGTTTCTTTTTCTGTTTTTTCTTCAGTTGGTTCACTCTTTATGGTTTCGTCAGCTTGAGTTTCTTCATCTTGGGGGTCTTCAGTTTGTGTGGAAGTAGTTTCGTCTGTTACTTTCTTTGTCTCATCGCTACTGTTATATGTAGGAGTGACAGTTTGAGTTTCAAAACTTTCTGTAGTAGGAATTGTAGGCTCTTTTGGTAGTATGTCGCCCTTTTGTGTTAAAAAGAAGAGGGTGACACTAAGAGCGCACACTACCACTAAAGTCGCTACAAAAGCGAGCGTTTTAGTAAAATTCGGGTAAATAATCGGCTCTTTCTCCGTCTGTGGCGGAACATTCAGCGCACCGCTTACCCAGGAGTCGGGAATTTCATGATTCTTTAATTTATCAAAATTAAACTCACTCATCATTCTCACCTCCGTAGATTTTCCTAAGCTTTTCCTTACCTCGTCGCATCAGGGTTTTCACTGTGTTTTCGTTCTTTTCTAAAAGATTTGCAATTTCCTTGATGTCGTAGCCTTCACCATAGTAAAGATAAAGCACCTGTCGGTATTTATCGTCGAGTTTTAGTAGCGCCCACGACATATCGCATCTTTCTTCGGGAAAGAAAACGGCACTGTTACAGTCGTTTTCCAACGTAACGAAGCGTTTGTTATTGCGAATGTGTTTGTTACACTCGTTGATGGCAACACGGATAAGCCACGCTTTCAAATGTTCTTCATCGTTAAAATCAGGGGGATTTCTATACAGCTTGAAGAAGGTATTCTGGAAGCAGTCTTCAGCGTCAGCGTAGCTTTTAAGTCGCATAATACACACCGCGCCGACAGTCTGTTTGTACTTTTTGACTACTTCTTCGTAGCTTAGTCCAAAAAACTGCATTTGTGCCATTTTTCTACCCCCTTCATATATAAAATCCCTGAAAATACAAAAAAGTTTCAAAACTTGTAAAAATTTCTAAAAAAAGTAAAAGAGAAAGCCACGATTGATTTCGTGGCTTAAAAACATTCAAAAATTTACTTATCGCTCGATATATCCGTCAGAAATAAGATTGTCAGCGGTTTGGTCCATTGAAAGAGAAGTTAAGAAGCCGTCGTACACCAAAACACTTGCGTCAGAAAGTGCTTTGAGGTTAGTGGCGTTGTCCATTTCCGTTGAATGGATTTTGATGATGTAGTAATCTGATGTTGTTTCATAAGTAACCGTGCAACAATCAAGCGCATCAGCATCAGCAAAACTTTCTTTCATAGATTTGTCGAGGTCATCAACAAGACTCTCGTCTACATCAGCAAGCGGATAATAGATTGTTTCAATAAGTTCTTCTACTATATCATTATCGTAGGCAAATTCCATTTTATCAATTGTGCCATCTTCTAAAACGCTTGCAAAGGCTCTTGACTCAAGACCGATGAACAGTGATGGAGAGTCAACAATGTTATGTGAAGAGAAAATCTCAAGATAATCAGCATTTGCTACATCATCTTGTACTTCTACGTTTTCATCAACATAGTCAGAAACATCAAGGTCATCAGATAATGTAAACTCAGGATTTGAAGCTACATCTTTACTGGTGTTTACGCTGAAAACTATAATACCAATTACTCCGATTACTGCTAAAGCAAAAATAACACAAGCAATAATAATCGCAACAATACAACCTGTTGAAGATTTCTTAGGTTTAATTGGTTGTTGTGGAGCGTTAGCGTTATAAGGCACAGAAGCGTTCACCGGATTATTCTGTGTAACGCCCTGTGGAACAGTATTTTGTGGGGCATAATCCTTTGCTACATCAGGCTGTGAAACAGGCGTTTCAGTTTGTGGTGCGCCACAGTTATCGCAGAACTTAGCTGAGTTTTCTAATTCTTTACCGCAATTTTTACAAAACATATTTATCCTCCTTAGATAACATTGAGTTTATGCTTTTATTCTACCACTTACCATTGAGTATTACAAGATGTTTGCAAAACAAAAGCCGACATAAAAGTCGGCTTTCTTCTATTCTTTTTCAACTGTTTTGAGAACAAACCAGAAATCGCTTCCGAAACCAAGGGTGGATTTCACACCGTATTGAGCGTCATATCTGCCTAGGATATTCTTGACTATTGATAGTCCGAGTCCTGTGCCAACAACTGCCATTTTATGTTCCTTGTCGACTTTGTAATATCTGTCCCAGATATATGGTATCTTGTCTTCTTCGATACCTACACCATGGTCGATAACTTCAATACAAACGTTATTCGGGCTGACACTCTGCTTAACAATGACGGTCTTGTCATCGCCTGAGTAGTTAATCGCGTTGTTAATCAGGTTGTACAAAACCTGAGAGATTCTCAGCGGGTCAGCTTTGACGTAAGCATCGGTATCATACTCAAAAACGATATTGTAGCCGTCCTGCTCGATGAGTTTTGTGTAACGGTTGAAGATTTCTTTGATGCAGTCTGTAATACAGAAAACACTGTCCTGCATTGTGGCTGTACCTGATTCAAGCTTGGAAATGTCCATCAAATCGCTAACAAGGCTTGAAAGGCGGTTCGCCTCGTCGATGATAATCTGGACATTTTCGGGATTATTTTCGCCCGGAATATCACGCATTACCTCAGAGTATCCCGTTATCATAGTGAGCGGAGTTCTAAGGTCATGAGAAATGTTAGCTATCAATTCGCGCCTTAGCTCATCAACTTTTCTCAGTTCATGGGCGGAATAAGTCAGCGTGTCATTTAGTTCACACAATTCTCTGTAGTTACCTCCCGAAAAAGCTATGTTATAGTTCTGGTTTGCTAGCTGTTTAGCTTTTTTGTTGGTGTCGTGTAGCGGTTTTGAGAGATATTGCGCTGTGATAACAGCGAAAAATATGCTGATTATCACCATAAATACAGTCATAATAATAAGCTGGACTTTCAGCGTATCTACAGTGCTGGTGACAGGTGCGATATCTGATTCAACCAATATAAGATATTCTTCATCTTCGCTTTGCGTAATAACAGCACAGGTGAGTAGCTGAGAAGATTTCTTATCAAACGGTGCATCAAACCCCATGCCAAATCTGTTGTATTTAGGGGGGATGTTTTCTGATTTTATAGTCGTTTGGCCACCGTTTTCTAAAGCTTTAAAATAACAATCATACACCGTACTCATATTGACAATTGAATGAGAGCTGATGAAATTATGTGGTGCGTAGATCGGCGAAAAAATAGGATTTGAGTTGTATTTGGTTACGCCGTAGAGAGAAACGTCCATATCGTTTTTCTCTTCAATTTCTTTAAGCAGCTCGGTGATTTGCTCGTCTTCGATGTTTTTTGATACACTCAAAGCGCATCGCTCAGCCTGAAACGTTTTGATAGAGCGGTAAAAATCGTCGAAGAATACCGTCTGAAAAAGCCACATTATAACAATGAGGACAAGAGAAAGAGCTAAAAATGCACACGACAGATAAACTCTCAAAGGCAGTTTTCTGTTAGTTTGTTTCAAAGCGATATCCCACCCCTCGGAGAGTTACAATAAGATTTGCGTAGCTTCTAAGACTTTTTCTAAGTAGCTTGATGTGAGTGTCGAGTGTACGGTCATCGCCGAAGAAATCATAACCCCACACTTTGCTTATCAAAGTTTCTCTGGTTAACGCAAGACCTTTGTTTTTTACCATAAAGAAGAACAAATCGTACTCTTTTGGCGTCATATTAATTCGCTCTCCATCAATTTCAACCGTGCGTGCTGAAAAGTCGACACAAAGACCCTCATAGATAAATCTGTCATTTAAAGCGGAGTCAGACTTTGCTGAGCGTTTCAGAACAGCCGATATTCTCATCATCAGCTCTTTTGGCGAAAAAGGTTTTACAACATAGTCGTCGATGCCAAGCTCAAAGCCGTGAATACGGTCATATTCTTCGCCTAATGCCGACAGCATAATGATGGGTGTAGAGGAAAATTCTCTGATTTTTTCACATGCCTGAAAGCCATTAAGCTGTGGCATCATAATATCCATAATAATAATATCAAACTGTGTTTCTCTGCACATACTTATAGCTTCTAAGCCGTTTTCAGCCTCAAACACAGTATGTCCTTCAAATTGTGCGTATTTTTTGATGAGTTCCCTGATTCGAAATTCATCGTCAACAATAAGTAGCTTGCTCATAATATACGCCTCCTTTACATTTTCACTCTATAATAACAATGTGACGGTTTTATGTTGAAAACAATATAAAACTATTAACATTTCAATAATACCATAAAGTATGTGATATTGAAATATCTGTAAAAATATTTTATACTATGATAGATTGAGGTGGATTTTATGAGAGAAATCAAGGCTTTAGATATAAAAAATGCAGTAAAAGCGTTGTTTATAAGCTTAAACTGTGAAATTGGCGACGATATCACAGAAAAACTAAGCAACGCGCTTGAAATAGAGGAAAGTGAGACAGCAAAGGCGGTTTTATCCCAGCTTCTAAAGAATAATGAAATCGCGAGAAAAGAGCAGATTCCTTTATGTCAGGATACAGGCATGGCGATACTTTTTGTTGAGTACGGCGACAAGCTTATTGTCGACGGTGACTTCAATGAAGCTGTAAATCAAGGTGTCAGAGAAGCATATACAGACGGTTATCTTAGAAAATCTGTGGTTGATGACCCTGTATTTGACAGAAAAAACACTAATGACAATACACCTGCTGTTATTCACACAAAAATTGTGCCTGGTGAAACGCTAAAAATTACTGCAGGCGCTAAGGGCTTCGGCAGTGAAAATATGTCGAAAATTAAAATGCTTTCTCCGTCTGCTTCTGTCGAAGGTGTAAAAGATTTTGTACTGGAAACTGTGAGAACAGCAGGACCTAACCCGTGTCCGCCGATAGTTGTTGGTGTGGGCATAGGTGGTACTTTCGAACAGTCAGCGCAGCTTGCCAAAAAGGCTACCTTCAGAAGTGTAGACAGCAAAAACGATGACGAAAGATATGCTTCACTTGAGAGTGAATTGTTAGATGAAATCAATAAAATGGGCATCGGACCTGCGGGGCTTGGCGGAAAAACTACAGCTTTGAAGGTTAATATTGAGTACGCGCCAACTCATATTGCATCAATCCCCGTAGCGGTGAATATCTGTTGTCACGCATGCCGTCATAAAAGCATAGAACTGTGAGGTAATTATGAGCATAAAACTTACTTTACCGCTAAAAAAAGAAGATATAAAGTGTCTTAGAGCAGGCGACAGCGTTGAGCTTTCAGGTACGCTTTATACTGCGAGAGATGCTGCGCATAAGCGTTTTTATGATATGGTAAAAAACGGCGAGAACTTACCGATTAATGTAGAAAACGAAACTATATATTACGTTGGACCTGCTCCTGCGAAAGAGGGTGCGGTTATTGGTCCTTGCGGCCCTACTTCGTCGTATCGTATGGATAAGTACACACCTATGCTACTTGATATGGGACTTTCCGCTATGATAGGAAAAGGTGAGCGCAGTGATGAGGTGATTGAGGCTATCAAACGTAATGGTGCTGTGTATTTTGCAGCTATAGGCGGAGCTGCTGCGTTGATTTCTAAAAGCGTAGTCAAAGACGAAGCTGTGTGCTTTGAGGATTTAGGTACAGAATCGGTTCATAAATACACCGTGAAAGATTTTCCGTGTATTGTAGCAATTGATTCTTTGGGTAACGATGTTTATAAAAGATAATTGAGTAAAAAAGTCCACCGATTTTTCGGTGGACTTTTCTTATATATGAAGTTAATTATTCAGGCTTTTCATATACTCATCGACTATATCTGCGGCGATTTTTACAAGTTCGGCACAAGGGCGTTTTTTGTAGTACTCGTTAGTTCTGTCTTCGGGAGTAGGTTCACTTTTCTTTTCTGTTAGTCCTAAGAGTTCTTTACAGATAATTGAGCCGTTCTCTCTTTCGAAACGGCGCGCTAACTCCTGAATATGACAGTAAAGCTCTTTTTTGCCCAATTTATCGTCAGGAGAAATATAGCCGTATTTCATATCAAAAACCATAAACATACCGCTCACCGCACCGCAAACTTCCCTGAGTCTGCCCATTCCTCCACCAAAGCCGGAGGAAAGTTTCATCGCTGTATCAAAATCAAAGCCAAAATCTTCACAAAATGCTCCAAAAACTGCCTGAGCGCAGTTGTATCCCTCTAAAAACAGAGCTTTCGCCTTTTCGCCTTTAGTCATAAGTTCACCTCAAAAACGTTACTAAAAACATAAAGGCCGTCAAAAGACGACCTTTATGTATAAAAGTTAATTAATAATCTTAATTATTTAAGACCAGCCTGAACCATCTGGATTTCAGTAGCGTCCATAACAGAAGCTACGCCGTCACCGTCAAAGTCAGCAGCGATTTCAGCCTCAGGATAGATCCACTCTTTCATCTGAGCGAGAACCATCTGGATTTCAGTAGCGTCCATTACAGAAACAACGCCGTCACCGTCAACGTCGCCAGGAACAACTTCGATTGCTGGGAGTTCAGGAGTCTTGATTGGCTCATGCTCTGGAACTACGTGGTTGCCGTCTGCATCATAGTGGTCGTCACGGAGACAGTCAGCTTCTGAGCCGTCCTTTGTGAAACCATAGCAGCCGTTACCATAGTAGTAGTACCACTCACCACCGCATGTCTGCTTGAGTGAAAGATCGTTGATAGAAATGAGGTCAGGGTCGATAACGAAGATCATGTTATCGAAAGAGTCTGGTCCTTCTGGATAGTTTGGAGACTCTTCTGGCTCATAGAACTCACAAGGAATGTTGATTGACTGAGCAGCACAGTAGTAGATAGGCTGTGAAGTATCCATACCACCGTCAACAGCATTGTTCCAGATGATTGTTGTAACAGCCTTTGGAACGTCAGCATAGAAAACGTAAGGATCGCTCTCATCGCTACCTGATGGCATGTAACCCATCCAAGCTGTTGGATCAGCAACATTTGA
>JAFTYK010000021.1 GCA_017464765.1 Ruminococcus sp. | reverse complement strand
TTCGTCGCCGCCGTAGAATGTCCAGTCGAGCATGTACTCGCCTTCTGCACCAGGGTTAGCTTTGAGCATTCTGTCTGCAGATGTTGCATCTACGAACCAGCAGTTTTTGCCGTTTAATGTACCAACGAGGTAGTAACCTGCAACTGCCACATCAGGATTATCAGAAGACTCATCTTCTGATGATACATCTTCCGATGACTCATTCTCTGATGATTCATCCTCTGATGAAGGATCAATTGGATCACCCTTTGGCTGTACTGTGAAGTATGTGTATGACCAATCTGAGTTTCCGTCAGGGTTGAAGTAGAGTGTGCAATTACCAACCTTGTCTGAATCTGCACCGATCTTGTAGTTGTCAGCTTGGTCTTTGTACCAAGTCTTAATTCCTGTACCGTCAAAGTATACTACTTTGAGTTCATCGCCACCGTAGAATGTCCAGTCGAGCATGTACTCGCCTTCTGCACCAGGATTAGCTTTGAGCTTTCTATCAGCTGTGAGAGTATCTGCACTCCACAGCGATTCGCCGTTGAGTTCACCAACGAGGTAGTAACCTTCTGTTACCTCACCAGGCTCCTCTGAAGATGTATCCTCTGAAGATACGTCCTCTGACGATTCATCTTCTGATGAAGCATCCTCTGATGATTCGTCCTCTGATGAAGGGTCTACAGGATCGCCCTTTGGCTGTACTGTGAAGTATGTGTATGACCATTCTGAATTTCCATCAGGGTTGAAGTAGAGTGTGCAATTACCAACCTTATCTGAATCTGCACCAATCTTATAGTTGTCAGCCTGGTCTTTGTACCAGATATCTAAACTGGTACCATCAAAGTGTGCAACCTTTAACTCGTCGCCACCATAGAATGTCCAGTCAAGATAGTACTCACCGTCAACCGCAGGGTTAGCTTTGAGCTTTCTGTCAGCTGTGAGAGTATCTGCACTCCACAGTGATTCACCGTTGAGTTTACCAACGAGGTAGTAACCCTCTGTTACCTCAGCAGGTTCATCTGATGAAGTGTCCTCTGATGATTCATCCTCTGATGATGCGTCTTCTGATGACTCATCTTCTGATGAAGCATCCTCTGATGATGCGTCGTCTGATGACTCGTCTTCTGAAGATACGTCTTCTGAAGATACGTCTTCTGATGATACGTCCTCTGATGATACGTCCTCTGAAGAAGGATCGTCAGGATTATCAGGCTCACCAAATGTGAATGTCTCACCAATGCCAACTGTATTCATTTTTGCGATATAACGCTGAATGAGAGTTGCATCAAAAATGGTGACACCACCATCAACATTTACATCAGCAGCTGCAAATTCAATTGTTCCCTTTTCAAGAACATAACCTGCTTTTGCAGCGGTGTGTCTCTGAACTCTGGTAGCATCCATAATCTCAACACTACCGTTCATGTCAACATCACCGAGAACATAGGTCTGAACTGCAGCTGAAGTACTTACCATAGCTACGCTGAACATAGAAACAAGCATAGTCAAAGCAATTACTAAGCTGATAATTCTCTTGAATTGTTTCATAATATTTCCTCCGTTTCAAAATTTCGCGCAATACACAATTTTGCATATTACACTATTGTAACCATTATACCCCTTGTACCAAATTTATGCAACAACTCAAAGCTCTTTTAAGTATAGAAAAAACTCCACTTCTTTTGTTTATTATGCACAACTGAATAATCCTGTTTTTGTAAAATAAAAGCAAAAAAGCTGCCGCAAAACGACAGCTTTTAACTCAGTTTTCTTCTTTTATATCTCGCATTGTAAGACTAATTCGCTTTTTATCAACGTCAACAGAAAGAACCATAACCTTAACAATATCACCGACTTTAAGCACTTCACTCGGGTGCTTAATAAACTTATTACAAATACGACTGATATGAACAAGTCCATCCTGATGAACACCGATATCTACAAATGCTCCAAAATCGATAACATTTCGAACAGTACCAGTAAGAACCATTCCAGCCTTCAAATCCTCCATAGACAGCACGTCTGTTCTTAATAGCGGTGGTGGAAGCTCTTCTCGTGGGTCACGACCAGGCTTTGAAAGCTCTTTCACAATATCTTCAAGTGTTGGCACACCAACTTCAAGTGAAGGAGCGATTTTCTCGACACCACCTAAAGCTTTAACTTTATTCTCAATATCAGCTATACCGCCGTTTTTAATATCATTAGCTTTACAACCGCAAAGCTCAATAAGTTTTTTTGCAACATCATAGCTTTCAGGGTGAACACCTGTGCTATCGAGTGGATTTCTGCTTTCTACTACACGCAAAAAGCCCGCACACTGCTCGTACGCTTTAGGTCCTAGTTTAGGAACTTTCTTTAATTCCGCACGAGAATTAAATTGTCCGTTTTCTTCTCTGTAAGTAACGATATTCTCGCACACCGCAGAAGAAAGGCCCGCTACTCTTTTCAAAAGAGATGCTGAAGCAGTATTCAAATCAGCACCAACGTTATTAACACATTCTTCGACAATACCATCAAGAGCTGAATCAAGCTGTTTTGGAGGCATATCGTGCTGATACTGACCAACGCCGATTGCTTTAGGCTCGATTTTTACAAGCTCGGCCAAAGGGTCTTGCAAACGTCTTGCGATAGAAACAGCGCTTCGTAAAGTTAAATCGAACTGTGGAAACTCCTTTGCAGCAAGCTTTGAAGCTGAATAAACAGAAGCTCCTGCCTCGTTGACTACCATATATGAAACCTTTTCAGGAATTTCAGAAATCACTGAAGCTGTAAACATCTCAGTTTCTTTCGAGGCAGTACCGTTACCAATAGCGATAATTTCAACCTTATGCTTTTTGATAAGATTCTTGATGATTCGTTTTGATTCGTCAACCTTAGCCTGTGAATGAGTTGGATAAATAATTGATGTATCAAGCACCTTGCCTGTAGCATCAACAACAGCTACCTTACAACCTGTACGATAACCCGGGTCAAGCCCCATAGCTACTCGACCTTTTACAGGAGGCTGCATCAGAAGTTGTCTTAAATTAGTAGCAAAAACTTTGATAGCGCCTGTTACAGCTTTATCAGTGAGTTCTTTTCTGATTTCACGCTCTACTGACGGAAAGATAAGACGTGAATATGCATCTTTGCACGCTTCGTACACAGCATCAGAACACATCGAAGTGCCTTTCACCATAAGCGAAGAAATAGAACGCAACGGTTTTTCATCGTCGAGCTTAACGCTAACTTTAAGGAAACCTTCCTTCTCACCACGGTCAATAGCCAAAACTCTGTGTGAAGCAATTTTTGAAACCGCTTCTTCAAATTCATAGTAAATAGTATAAACGCTCTCAACATCTTCATCAGCAGCTTTAGACACTACAGTAGCATTGTGAAAGCAGAGATTACGAACGCGTTTTCTGATTTCAGCGTTATCGGAAACCGTTTCGGCAATAATATCGAGCGCACCCTGTAAAGCTTCTTCAGGGGTTTTAACGCCTTTTTCTTCGTCAACATAATCTTCCGCGAGTGCTAACGGATCGGCTTTTGCATCTTCCTGAGCTAAAATATATAAAGCAAGTGGCTCAAGCCCCTTTTCTTTAGCAACCGACGCTCTGGTTTTACGCTTTGGTCGATAAGGGCGATAAATATCTTCAACCTCAGAAAGTGTCGTTGCTTTTTCGAGCGCCTCAACAATTTCATCAGTCAGCTTTTCCTGAGCTTCGATAAGGTCTTTGACTTCCTGTTTTCTCTTATCAAGATTTCTCAGGTAATCCAATCTGTCGGAAAGTTCACGAATCAGCTGGTCATCCATACTTCCGTGAGCTTCCTTTCTGTATCGTGCGATAAACGGAATTGTATTGCCCTCGTCAAGGAGTTCGATAACATTTTTAGCGTGATCAACCTTGACGTTAAAATGCTGGGCTAAACTTAATGCATAATCCATAACATAGTCCTCTCTTAAATAATACCAAACGATTATACCACTTTATAAAAAAATACGCAAACCTTTTTGTAACACAAATAAGCCTTTTGAAATAGTATGTAGTGTAACACAGAAAGGAGGAAATCACATGTGTTCTAACGGCTTCTTCGGCGGTGGTAACAACTGCTGCTGGATTATCATTCTTCTCGTTATCTTATGGGCTTGCTGCGGCAACAACAATGGTAACGACTGTGGCTGTTCAGGTGGCTGCGGCTGCTAAACAGTAAAATAAGTTAAAATAGAAACAGCCGAGGAAACCTCGGCTGTTTTGGCGTTTTATTTGATTGTGTCATTAGAGTGAGCTAATCACACCAATAACAAACTATTTGATAAGTAAGTATTTGTTTCTTACCAGATATATGGTATCAAACGATACTTAACTTTTTGCTTATATTCACAGTAACCACTGAGTTCCTTTTCCAAAAAATTTTCTTCATTTACTATTCGTTTGGCGATGATAAAGGGATATACAAGAAAAACCAAGAAAGAATACACAGAACCCAATACAAGAGGCATTGATAAAAATAACAGTAAAGTAACGCTGTACATCGGATGTCTGACAATGCCGTATAAACCTGTATCAACAACTTTTTGATTTTCTTGTATTTCTATTGTACGGCTAAGATATGTATTTTCCCTAAGCACCTCAGCATAAAGAAGGTATGCAATCAGAAACACCGCCGTTGCACCGAATACAACACCTTTTGGCAAAGAGTACCAACCAAAGCGATGCCCTAGTCCAGCCACAACGAAACCTACCAAAAACATAAGCCCGCTTAATTTAACAACTAAATCCTGTTCTTGCTGTTTTTCTTTTGCATTAAGTCGCTTTTTTAACAATTCAGGATTTTTGAACATCATAATAATTCCTGCGAAAAGCATAGGAATAAAGAGTATTCCCATAAATAGCCAACCGTTAAAAAACAAAAATGTTCCGGCAGGCAGAAATATCAACAATCCGACCAAAAGAACACCTAATATAAATTTCACTATTGCTTGAAAGAATAACTTAGTCGTCATAGCGTTCTCCTCGCAAATACTTATTTATCAAAATGATGATAGCATAAATATAAACTATTTTCAATCACTAGCGAAGTCCATACAATACCGCCGTCGCTCACCCTCGAAGAACCAAATCTCATTTATATTATAAAAATAAGAGTACACCTTTTCGGCGTACTCTGATTTTTATGGCCCGCCCGAAGAGATGATATATTTTCTTTGAAAATCTATCCGTCCTCGCCTTGGTGCGGCTCGGACTTCGCTCCTAAAAACAGTCACACTGGACTGTTTTTACGGTTTCACCGCCGTCGCTCACCCTCGAAGAACCAAATCTCATTTATATTTTAATAATAGGGATACACCGAATGTGTATCCCTATTTTTATGGCCCGCCCGAAGAGATTTGAACTCCCGTTCTCCGGAATCGGAATCCGTTGCGTTATCCAGCTGCGCCACGGGCGGTAGTATACTGAATATTATAGCTTTTTAGTTTTAATTATTCAACTTATTCTGAAAGTTCTGCCCACTTTTCGTAACACTCATCAAGCTCTGCCTGATTTTTCTCAAGAGTTTCTGTTATCTCAGA
The DNA here is from genome assembly GCA_017464765.1 of Ruminococcus sp. GTDB lineage: Bacteria > Bacillota > Clostridia > Oscillospirales > Acutalibacteraceae > Ruminococcoides. The sequence goes on along the minus strand of JAFTYK010000021.1, from coordinate 13,245 downwards.
GAGCTTTTGATAATCGCTCATAACGCTTTCATCATTCATCATCGTTTGAAGATTTTCAATTTCTTTTTCAAGTTCAGCGATGCGTTCTTCACATTTATTAAGCTGAGTTTTGCGCTTACGTTCTTCGGCTTTCATTTGTTTTTGAAGTTGATAGTCGTTGAGCTTAAGTTTATTTTCAACCTTTTCCACAGTTACAATCTCTTCAGTTTGTGCCTGTGTACGCTCAAGATAGTTATCGTAATTACCTAAATATTCACTAAATCCATCTTCGTTCATATAAAGCACTCTGGTTGCAAGCTTATTGATAAAATAACGGTCGTGGCTGATAATGAGCATTGTGCCGCCGTAACTTAAAAGTGTTTTCTCAAGTGCTTCTCTGGAACTTGTATCAAGGTGGTTTGTAGGTTCGTCAAGGAGCAGTAAGTTACCTTGCTTAAGCATAAGCTTCAAAAGCGAAACTCGAGCGCGTTCGCCACCGCTCATTTTTGAAAGCTGTTTAAACACGTCGTCACCTTTGAACATAAACGAGCCCAGCGCTGTTCGCACTCTTGTCAAATCCATTTGAGGATATGCATCGTACACTTCATCGAGTGCCGTTTTCGATAAGTTGAGATCTTTTTGCATCTGATCAAAATAACTCAAATCGACTTTTGCACCAAAACGCACATCTCCCTCATCAGCATCAAACTGAGATGTGAGAATCTTAAACAGCGTACTTTTACCGCAACCGTTAGGTCCTATAATGAATACTCGTTCGCCCTTTGTGATATGCATAGAGAGATTATCAAAAATCCTTTTGCCATCAAAACATTTTGATAAACCATAGCACATCAAAACATCCTGACCACTTTCACGCTTAGGCTCTAAATCAAAAGATAAAGTTTCAAGCTCGCTGTCAGGTGTAACAAGCTGTTCTTTTATCTTATCGACCTGATGTTGTTTACTTCTGGCAGTCACAAGATTCTTCTCTCTGTTCCAGCGCTTCTGCTGTTCAATGATACCTTCGACACGCTTTATCTCGCGCATATCGTTTTTATACTTGTTTAGGATAGCTTCCTGCACATGTTCTTTCTTTTTAATAAAAGCTGAGTAGTTTCCCTCGTATGTGGTTATCTTATTATGCTCAAGCTCGATCGTCTTGTTGGTAACGGCATCGAGAAAATAACGGTCGTGGCTGATAAGAATAATCTCGCCTTTGAAATCTCTAAGAAAACCTTCAAGCCAACTAACAGCTTTGATATCGAGATGGTTAGTAGGCTCATCTAAAAGCAATAAATTAGCCTTAGATAAAAGAAGTTTACACAGCGAAAGCTTAGACATTTGGCCACCACTTAAAGTTCCCGTAGGTTTAGCAAAATCTTCTTGTGAAAAACCAAGTCCCAGAAGTGCTGAACGCACCCTACTTTTATATGTAAGTCCGCCCTCACGTTCGTAAAGCTCAATAAGACGCGTTTGCTCAGCAATAGTGCTGTCAAGGTCACCATCGCCATTTTCTATCCGAAAGGAAAGTTTATCTATTTCTTCCTGCATATCCTTCAGGTAGTCGAAAATGCTGAGAACCTCATCATATATAGAACGCTCGGGGTGAGTACAGGCGTGCTGTTGCATATAGCCTACACGGGTATCTTTAGAGATAGAAACAGTACCCGCAGATGGCTCTACATCGCCGTTAATAATACGGAAAATAGTAGTCTTCCCGACACCATTAGCTCCGATAAACCCCACCTTATCGTGTGGCTCAACGTTGAAAGTAACGTTAGTAAAAAGATTGCGTTCGATATAAGTCATTGTAAGATTATGAACGCTTAAAACAGGCACAATTTCACCTCCCTATCGGATAATATAAATCAAAAAATTAATAATATGGTCAAGCGTCACCGCCAAATACACGGTGAGCGTGAAAGAAATCATCATATCTGCGATTTTCAGCTCAGGTAATCCTAATATGTGCATATAGCGATTTACTAAAAATATCACTACAAACGGCAACGCGCATTTTAAAATAAAACCAACTAAAATGTTGTCGATAAATGTATTAGCAATCGGATTAGCCTCGTAAAACATACCTGTGTTTAGTAGCAAAACCGTGCATGCCCAGTCGAGTACATTAAGAAAATAAACGAAGTACAGTTTTCTCACAAGGTTAGTACAGATGATCCTCTCTAACATAAAAACACCTCAAAGGGTATTCTTCCCCTATGAGGCGGATATATTAAACTAAATGTCATTTTACAATATAGAAAGAAAAAAATCAATATATTCAATATTTTTTGCAAAACACTGTTGACAAATCGGTATCAGATGTGATATTATAGTCGAGCGTTAGAAATTCGCTGGTGTAGCTCAGTTGGTAGAGCAGCTGATTTGTAATCAGCAGGTCGGGGGTTCGAGTCCGTCCACCAGCTCCAAACAAGCCTACTGAAAAGTAGGCTTTATATGTGGGAGAGTTCCCGAGTGGCCAAAGGGGGCAGACTGTAAATCTGTTGTCAGTGACTTCGGTGGTTCGAATCCACCCTCTCCCACCAAAACAAAAAAGACATCCAATTGGATGTCTTTTTTGTTTTGGTCTGGTGTGGTAAGTAGAAACACCGTGTGGTTCGCAGGAGTAGTCAAAAAGGTGCGTTAACCTTTTTGTGCTACGGATTTCGAGTACGAACAAGATGGCGGGTACCACCCGCAGTGGTCGACAGCTTGGAGAACGCAGAATATCCACCCAGGTCAACTATAAACTTCCTTGATGACACCCTATAGGGTGTCTTTTATTTTTTCAGTAAATTGTCATTGTTTGTTTTTATTCCTTGTGCTATACTAGGCACAAGGAGTGGTTCTATGAAAAGAGTCTTATGTATTCTATTAATGAGCATCTTGGTTCTCTCTTTGTTCAGTTTCACTGCATTCGCAGAACAGACAAACCATATTGAAAACACCTCTATGACCCTACTACGTGCAGGTGGAGGCGGTGGATCAAGCGGAGGCTCTGGCAGTGGCGGTGGCTCGAGCAGTTCGAGTTATCACTACGTTCCCTATGGTAGAGGCTCATGGGTAAGCGACCTTATTAATGCTGTTATATTTCCTATCATTTTCTGCTCTTCTGCAATAGCTTTTTACTTCAAACTTTCAAAACGAAGCAGAAAATCCAAAAAGCTAATCAAACAAATTCAAAGCAGCGACAATGCATGGAAGTTTAAAAACATTCAGAAAACAGTCGAAGAAAGCTTTTATGCTATCCAAAATGCGTGGACAGATTTAGATATGACTAACGCTACAGAATATTTATCGGACGAACTGCTCGAAAGCTTCAATATCAAGCTTAACTGGATGAAACACAGAAAAGAAAAGAATATCCTCAAAGATATTACTTTGCTAAAAGCTCTCCCTGTTGCTGTTTATGACGATAGTGACAACTCTCGTGACCACATTTGGTTTTACATAAAAGGCAAAATGGTGGATTATACCGTAAACACCGAAACTATGACTAAAACAGATGGTAGCACATCTGCAACAAGCTTTGTCGAGTACTGGCAGTATATCAGAAAAGATGACCGCTGGGTGCTTAATAAAATTCTCCAAAAGAACGAAGAAGACAAAATCGCTTTCACAGAATAATAAGTAAAGGAAAATTATTATGAAAACATTCAAAAAACTCTCTCTCTTTTTACTGGTTATATTACTATGCGTATCGCTCGTAGGTTGTGGAGAGAAAGTCGCTAAAACTCCAGAAGAATTCAACGATTTTATGGAATCGAAAGATTTCACTGTAGCTGACTCTACTCTTTTCGCTCAGACTGTAGTCACAGCAAAAACTGTACTCACTGCTTTAAATGATAACTACGAAATTGATTTTTATGAACTAAACTGCGAAGAAACCTCTAAAGAGTTTTATAATCTCAACAAAGAAGCGTTCAAAAGTGAAGACAGCTCAAATTTTTCTACTGAAGTCAATGGTTCTAACTATGATTACTTCGAAATGGCGAACGATTCAGGTTTTCGACTCACTTCCCGCATAGATAACACCGTTCTCTATTGCTATACAGAAGTTGAGTACAAAGACGAAATTATAAAACTCGTAAAAGAATTAGGTTATTATTAAAGAAAAAGGACAGAGCATTATGTCATATTACTTAACATCTGCTATTTTTTACATAATACCGATTTTGATTATCGCTTCGTTTATTATTAGCCTTGTGATGTATCTCGTGGCTAAAAATAAGAATAAAATCACACCCGGTACATTCACACAATCTCAGATTTATGCTCGCAAAACGTGGTTTATTGCATCCGCCATCGTTTTAGGCATTTTGACAGCGATTGTTGGAGGTATTTGTGCGTTACTGTTTATGGCAGTCGCTCATATGTAAGGTGAACTATGAAATCTAAAACATTTAGTATTATTCTGTTTTCAGTGCTTGTTCTATGCGTGGTTTTTACTATTGCTCATTTTATATACGCAGTTAATGCGTACCAGCACTGTTCAATCATCTACTTCATAGCAAAGGAGCTATGGTAGTATGAACAAAAAGCTTTTAGTTAAACAGATAGTAATCATTACACTGGTGGTTATCGTATTTCTTGCTTTTAATCTCAGTATTTACTCACTGCTGACAGGCCGCCTCTCTAACAATTTCAGCGATACCTCTCAGGCTAAAATGATAGATGTAGAAAAATATCTGCCTTTTGAAGAAGACTCTGATTTAGTGAGAATAAGTTCATCGCTTAAGCTTACTGAAGACCTGCCTGTACTCGATGGCGCAGCAGCGCTCTTGCCTGTTTACGCTTCTTTTGTTGATAATGTTTACCCAAAAGATTCGGTTACTTTTGAGTGCGGGGAATTTTCGGACGATAATTTCTACGGCGAGAACTTCTCAAAAGATAGCAAAATGCAGTACAAGAACACGGTTCGAGGCTACAAAGCGATAGTTGACGGTGAGACAGACATTCTCTTTTGTGCCGCTCCGTCTGATGAACAAATTCAGTATGCTAAAAACAAAGGTGTTGAACTTGAGTATGTACCGATAGGGAAAGAAGCTTTCGTCTTTTTCGTCAACAAAAACAATCCTGTCAATAACTTAACCACTGACCAGATTCGAACGATTTACTCGGGTGAGTACAAAAACTGGAAAGACGTGGGCGGAGTTAATCGTGTAATCAACCCTGTTTCAAGACTCGAGGGCAGCGGTAGCCAGTCAGCTATGAACGCTTTTATGGGCGACACAAAAATCGGCGCCAAATCCCCGTTCGCTATAACAGGTGCCTCAATCGGTTTTTCATTCCGCTACTATATGGACGGAGTAGTTGAAAATCAGGAGGTTAAGATGTTATCGCTGAACGGAGTATATCCAAGCAAGGAAAATATAAAAAACGACACCTACCCCGTTATCGCACAGTTTTACGCAATCTATCGTACAGACAATGAAAACGAAAACATTCCTGTTCTTATCGACTGGATTTTGTCAAGCGAGGGACAAAAAATCATTGAAGATACAGGATATGTAGGGATAAACTAATACTTTTCATATCCCAAGGCACCTTTACGGGTGCCTTTTTTATTTTACCGTGTTATACTGAAAAAAAGATTTAATTTAGCGAAAAACTAAGCCACTCAATCCGTCTAAGTTTATGAGAGGAGGTACGAGCATGACTAACAAAGAACTGCAAAACTATGTTTCAAAAATGCAAGTCGGTGATAAGCAGGCATTTTCTCAAATATACAACGAACTAAAACTCCCTGTTTTTACTATAGTTTATCGTATTGTAAAGTCAAAAGAAACCGCCGAGGATCTTACTCAGGAGATTTTTCTTAAACTATACAAATCTTCAAAAATACATGCAAAAAATTATAGAGCATATGTATTCACAATGGCTCGAAATCTCGCTATCGACACTCTGCGAAAAGAAAAGAAGCAAAGTATTGAAAACATAGACACAGAAGATAGAGTTAACACTACAAACATTGAACTAAAAATAGATATAGAAGATGCAATAAGCTCTCTGCAGGTGATAGAAAGAGAAATATTAACTCTACATCTCAGCGTCGGGCTTAAATTCAACGAAATTGCAAGTATAGTTAATCTCTCCCTGCCCGCTACTTATAGACGATACAAAAAAGCTCTAAGAACTCTTAAAACTATTCTGAACGGAGGTGCGTTATGAAAAGAATACTGACTGTTTTTTTCGCTATGATTCTGGTTTGCCTATTCTCAATCCCCGCATATACACAAACTAAGTTTGAAACCGCAGAAGACTTGTACTATTCGTGGGCAGGTGGTAGTTTTCCAGACTATGTATGCGGAGTGTGGTGGACTGACGGTGGAAAAGGCGGCAACCTGACTATTGCAGTACAATACACCGACGAAGGGCTAAAAGGCATTGAAAAAATCAAGGAACTTGTCAACGATGATTCAACGCTGACTTTCACTTTTAAAAAGTACAGCTACAACTATCTTTGTTATGTTCAAGAAGAGTTAGCAAAACTTTACAAAACAAGTGAAGAACATGGCTTAATCGGCACGTCTATTGCGGATAAAAAGAATATGATTGTGCTGGGTATTATGAAAGGATACGAAAACAACGAAACCACAGAGAAAATGATAAAAGAAATAACAAAAGAATACGGAAACCTTTTTATTGTTAACTATACCTACCCGCCAGTAGATGACGATTTACATTTATTTGGAGGTATGACTCCTAGTGGTGATTTTGGTAACGATAACAATAACGAATCCCATGTTTTTTATGCCACAGTAATAGTTTCGTTACTGCTTACGCTGATTTTTGTTTTCATATATAGAAATCACACTCATGTTTTACAAACGACCGTAGGAATGCTTATTCCTACTTCCCCCCCTCTTTCCCAAAAGAACGTCAAAAGAGCTGTTAAAAACTCAAGCGTTATCTATCCGGAAGATTTAGATAAAAAGATAATGGAAGCTATCAATAAAAATCACTAATCGAAAAGCCTTGCCGTAATTTAGCAAGGCTTTCTATTTACCCAGCAAACAATAACTACAACAGTTTTGTCAACCTCCACTTTACAAAACCACCTTTTATTTATAAAAGCAAAGCGTTTTTGCATAGTTTTTAACAAAAATGTAAACTAAAGTTGCTAAAATATCAATGTTTTGTTGCTTGTAATATTGACAAATGTGGTGTACTATAACATAGTAAAAAGAATATATTTATAGATATAGTTTTATTTTAGGAGGCTATTATGACAATAGGCGAAAAAATAACTAATCTTAGAAATGCCATGGGCATATCACAGGAAGCACTGGCTGACAAGCTACAGGTATCTCGTCAGGCGGTTTCTAAATGGGAAATGGACCAGACTCAGCCACAAATCGACAATGTTCTTCAGCTGTGTGAGTTATTCAACATTTCAACTGATGAACTGCTCTACGATGACATCGTTATTAATCGAGCTAAAAAAGGTACTCCGATTAAAAACAAGTATTTTGGAACTGACGGATTCCGAGGCGAAGCTAACGTTAACCTCACCTCGATGCAGGCATATAAGGTCGGTCGATTCTTAGGTTGGTACTACTCTTCCCCACTTTCAGGCTGTACTAAACCGGGATACAAACCTCGTATCGTAATCGGCAAGGACACTCGTCGCTCAAGCTATATGCTCGAATATTCTATCGTAGCAGGTATCACAGCATCAGGTGCTGACGCATATATGCTGCACGTTACAACTACCCCATCTATTTCTTATGTTACCCGTCAGGACGAATTCGACTGTGGTATCATGATCACTGCTTCTCATAATCCGTTCTATGATAACGGCATTAAGGTTATTAACAAATATGGTGAAAAGCTTGATGATGAAACTACCGCTTTAATCGAAGCGTATATCGACGGTAACCTCTCTGTTTTAGGTGTTCAAGATAAAGATCTTCCTTTAGCTCACAGAGACAGAATCGGTAGAATAATCGACCACGTTTCAGGAAGGAACAGATACGTAGGCTACCTTATCTCCGTAGCTTCCAACTCATACAAGAATCTTAGAATCGGTCTTGACTGTGCTAACGGTGCATCGTGGATGATAGCAAAGGCTGTTTTCGACGCACTCGGCGCTCAGACTGTTATCATAGGCGCTCAACCTGATGGTCTAAATGTAAATAACGGCTGTGGTTCAACTCACATTGAGAAACTTTGTGAACTCGTTAAGGAAAACCACCTTGATGTTGGCTTTGCATTTGACGGTGACTGCGACAGATGTATTGCTGTTGATGAATACGGCAACGTAGTTGACGGCGATGGTATGATGTACATTCTCGCTAATCGACTAATGAATAAAGGTATGCTCAACGACAACACTGTTGTTGCTACAATTATGTCGAACAGTGGTTTCTTCGCATCATTGAAAAAGAAAGGCATCGACTGTAAACAGACTAAGGTCGGCGACCGCTTTGTATACGAAGAAATGCAAAACAACAACTATTCCATCGGCGGTGAACAATCAGGTCACATTATCTTAAAGAAATATGCTACCACAGGCGACGGTATCTTAACCGCTATCATGATAGCTGAAGAAATGTGCGACAAAAAGCTCTCGCTCTCAAACCTTTTAGAAGGTCTTATGCTCTATCCTCAGCACGTTGTAAATGTCAGGGTTAAAGACAAAAACCTTGTTATGGAAGATGAGGCTGTGTTAAACGAACTCAAGTCTGTTGAAAAGCTCATCGACGGCAACGGCAGAGCTTTACTCAGACAAAGTGGCACAGAGCCTGTTATCCGTATTATGATTGAGGCTACCACTCAGGAACTTTGCGAAAAATACGCACAAATGATAGCTAATGTTATCAAAGCTCAAGGTCATTTGAGTGAATAAGATAGTTTTTCTTTACAAAAACTTATCTTAGCACTATAATTACTGTATAAACTGTATTTTATATACATTGAAAGGAAGAAAATACAATGAGATTTATTACTGTTAAAACATACGAAGAGTTAAGCAACAAAGCTGCTGACATCATCGCTGCTGTTATCATCAACAAGCCAAACTGCGTTTTAGGTCTTGCAACAGGTTCTTCTCCTGTTGGTACTTACAAAAGACTTATCGAGGATAACAAAGCAGGCAAAATCGACTTTTCAGAAGTTACTTCTGTTAACCTCGACGAATACGTTGGCTTAGACGGAACAAACGACCAGAGCTACCGTTACTTCATGAACGACAACCTCTTCAACCACGTTAATATTGACAAATCAAAGACTTTCGTTCCTAACGGCTGTGCTGAAGACTTAAAAGCTGAGGGCGAAGCTTACGACAAAATGATCAAAGATTTAGGCGGCACTGACATTCAGCTTCTCGGTATCGGTTTAGATGGTCACATCGGTTTCAACGAGCCTGACAAGTACTTCGTTGGTCCTACTCACGAGGTTGTACTTGATGAGTCTACAATCGAAGCTAACGCAAGATTCTTTGAGAGTATTGACGATGTTCCAAAGACAGCTATCACAATGGGTATGATGTCAATTATGCAGGCTAAAAAAATTCTCTTAGTTGCTAACGGCGCTGCTAAAAAGGAAATCGTAGAGAAATCATTCTTCGGTCCAATCGACCCAATGGTTCCTGCTTCTCTCTTACAGCTCCACCCTGACGTAACTGTTATCTACAGTGAGAACTAATTTAAAGCATAAAGTAATCCCACCGAAATTCGGTGGGATTTTTCTTTTATTATTCAAAGAGAGTTGTACAGCGTAATGCTTTCTCGGCTTTAAGTGACGGAACATTAAAAGCCCATATATCACGTTTTCCGTTTCTATCCAAAGCTTTAATTTTTGTCGCCTCATCACGCAGAAGAATTACAAGCTTTGAGTACATCGACTCATCATCAAGCTCAACCTTAGCTTTAGCAATATCAGTGCCGTTTTCTTTATCAAGGAACTTTGAGAGTCTTACAAGTGACTCTATAGCAGGGTCACCAAGTTCATCGAGCGCATCGATATCAACTGTCGAAAGTGAGCCATCAATGTATCTGTCAACATTATATTGAGCAATGAATTCTTCAACACCTGACAGCGATAGCGCTGTAAACATCACAACCAAAACTGCTAGTGACAAAGCGATGAGCTTAAGTTTCTTTACAAACTGCTTTACTATTATCAGCATGAATACAATCGCTAAAACCAGCATCAGCCACGTTGCGTACACTCGCTTTGGCGTAAGTCCATAGTAATCAATATACATATACATCTTGGAAAGGGCTGTGCTGATTAATACCAATGTAAACACAGCAAAAACCATAGACAGGATTTTCAAAACAACAGACTGTTTGTTCTCTTTTCGCTTTAAGAACAGAGAAATAACTATCAGAATGATGAGATTTATCACAGATACGGTGCAAAGCTGGAAAAAACCTTCTCTTGCATACTGGGCGTAGCTTAAACCTTTCGGCAAAACTCCCGTGAAACCTGAAACGTAATACTTCCACTGTGAGATAAAGAACACAACGTAAATAAAAAGTATCGGCAAGACGGAGGTTAAAACAGTAACCATCGGTGCAAATCGCATAGAAACAAGCGTTTTTCTACATGACTGAGGGGTTAGTATATTCTCGCACTTCTTATCCACAGACGAGATATAGATGCTGTACGCATACGCACCAAGTAGCAGAGCAAAAATTATCTTTACAAGCTGTGTCGGTAAGTTAAAATCTTCAAAGTTAAATATCTTATCTATAATCTCGCTAAAACCATCATCGTAGGAAAGCAAAGCCAGAATTATCGCTGTCGGAATTATCGTTGCTATAATTCCACACAACACTTTCATAATAAAGCGGCCACCTTTGTTTGCTTTACCTGAAAACATAGATACAAACATATTGGAAAAAGAATAAAAAGGAAGCACAAACAACGCTTTTGTAAAGTCGATAAATATCGAATCAGAAAATCTAAAATGATGGTCACTTGACAAGCCATATATGTAATAACAGTAGGCTACCATCGCGTACAGATATGTAAAGAAGTGCAAGAAGCGATTTGATGTCAGTATCAGCGAAGTAGATACTACAACTGCCGATGCTGCGACTATTATGGGCATAAGTTGCGGCTTTTTGGCTTTTTGCAGAATCACTACCGTTGAAACAGCGTACATCAGTACTATCACAATGAGAAGTCCCAACGGATTTTCATTTATCGGGATAGAAAGCGTAAACAAATACGCTAAGATAAAACATGCCCACGCATATATATTTTCTTTTACAGAATATTGACGTGGTGGCTTTTTGGGGACCTGCGGTATTGTATACGGGTTTATAGCAGGAACTACAGGTTGAGTTTGATTTTGCACTGTAGGTTGCGATAGGGGTTGACTTTGATTCATTGGTATATTTTCTGAGTTCATAAAATCACTCCTTATCCTCCACAAATTCGATGATATCCTCTACCTTGCACTCAAGGGCTTTGCAGATAGCATCAAGAGTAGAAAAACGGATAGCTTTCGCTTTATTATTCTTTAAAATCGAGAGATTAGCGAGCGTGATGCCGACTTTTTCGGATAGTTCGTTTAGCGACATCTTTCTTTTCGCCATCATTACATCTAAATTAACTATAATCATTCTATCACCTATACAGTAAGGTCGTTTTCGCCTTTGATAACAGTTGCTTCTTCGATTACGTTCTTCACAACTCTGAGGCACACGCCCAAGAATAATGCCAAAAAAGCCATAATCAGTGCGAGCTGGAAATATACACCGAGTAGCGCAAAGGCAATACAAAGGAAAATACAGCTCCACGATATGCCTCTAATAAACGAAACACTTTTTTCGGTGAAGACTTCACCCTTTCTGATTCTAAGGAGTAGCGCGATAGAAAGGATATCAGCAAGTGTGACTATCGCTAAAAGCACATAAGCTACGATATGAACGAAAATTCTTCCAGCCTGTGTGATACTTCCTCTATCTCCTATATTATCAGGAGTGTCGATAAACATATTTGTAACTGTCGGCATCAAAAACGCAGCAACTACACAGCCAACAAAGAAAAATATGGCAATCGCTAAAGATAAATTGTTCGAAAATTTAGAAGATACTTTAAACATAACACCCTCCAAAAGGTAATTTCTATTTTTAAAATACACCACATATTACCGTTTGTCAATAGATTTTTATTGTTTTTCGATAAATTTATATTGATAAAGAAGCACCCATCTTCGGGTGCCTCTTTATTATATGAATCTATTTACTTGCAAAATATGAGTAAACCGTATCTACTATCGCCATCACCAAGACCAACATCAGCATTGCAAATAAACACGCAGAACCGTTTAACACAAAGCTCAGTACTATAATAATCAAGCCTGTGATTATAGCTGAATATCCGGAAAAACGCTGGCTCTTCTTCCATGCCTCTTCACAACTCATACTCCATTTGGTACGTAACCCAAGCAGAGAATTCATTTTTACTTTCGGTAGGACATTGCCGATTATAATAAATGCAAAACCGAATAGAAGTGTTATCAAACTAAACAAATCAATATTTGATGCGTCAAAATCTTGTATACCCATAAAAGCAATATACAAAGTAAAATAAGTCAGCACATTAAAAATTGCTAATATTACAACGCTTGCTGTAATAAAAACATTATAATTATTGTTCCCGTGTTCTTCCTTCCTTTTAAAATGCTTTGATATATACGCAAATACGATTCCGATAAGCAGAATTATTGCTGGAAGTATCAGCAATTCATATTTACTGCCCCATCTGTCAACATTGTTATTCATATCAAAGTGTACCGGAACTGTATCAGGCATAAAGAAAAATGCTGTCAATGTAACTGTAAACGGTAAACGTGTAAGAATTTTGAATAGTGTTTCCTTAGTTTTTGTCATCATTTTCACCTCGTAGATTTACAATCCACATTAAAGCTTCATCCAACACAGTCAGATTAAGCTCATAATAAATAAAGTTTTTATGTTTTGTTTCGTAAATAAGGTCGGCTTTTTTGAGCTTAGAGAGATGATACGATAACGCCTGCGGTGTCATATCAAGCTCTTTCGCTAAATCGCCAGAGCTTATTTTCCCTTTTTTTAAAATCTCAAGTAACCTACTACTATTATTGTCAGATAGTGCCGAAAGAATTTTTGAAACTGACATAGTGATAACCTATTTCAAATTTTATTTAAAAAGATTATATATCAAAAAGTATCAAAAGTCAATAACTATTTCAAAATATTTTTAAATAGATACATATACAAAAAGCACCTGACAAAAGTCAGGTGCTTTAATTTGCTATAAACTAATCTT